>JAKLEF010000134.1 GCA_022703195.1 Candidatus Fermentibacterota bacterium
TGCGCCACGGTCCAGTATGCGCTGGGGGCGGTGAGGGAGAGGCTGACCTACGCCGACCTCCGGATCGAGAGCCCCTACAACACCTACCTGCATCCCGGCCTTCCTCCCGGACCCATCTGCTCTCCCGGGATGCCGTCGCTCGAGGCCGTGGCGAACCCCGACACGTCGGAGGGGTACATGTACTTCGTCAGCAGGGAGGACGGATCCGGGTGTCACCTCTTCGCATGCACGCTGGCCGGGCACTACGCCAACATCAGGGAGGCGAGGTCGGGACAGCATTGACGGGATGATGCCCGATCGTATCTTGACCATGTGATGGATTGCCGGAAAGGATGGGGGTAATGGGCGACGAGGAAAGGAAACTGGGCTTCCTGGAGAAGGCCGTCAGGCTGATCCCGGGATACAAGGGCTACAAGAACAAGGAGGAGCGGAGGGACAACGACCAGCTCCTGAGGGGTCAGCTCGTCCAGAAGCTCGATGCGGTAAGGATCGGTCTCAACGAGGTCATCAACGGCCTCAGGGGCCCCGCCGCCCTCGCTGCCGCGGGCGACATGGACAGGCTGGTCAAGAGGCTCGAGCAGGTCACGGACGAGGTCCGCTTCGCCGAGAGGGGCTACCGCGGCTGGTTCGACGTGCACAAGGTGCGCGAGGAGGAACTCGACAGGCTGTACGAGTTCGACTCCGGCCTCGCGGAGGACGTGGCTCTGCTCGAGACCGCACTTGGCTCCCTGGGCGAGGCCGCCAGGAGCGGAGAGCCGTTCACCGCCCACACCGGGGGCATGCTCGACATCCTGTTCAAATTCAGCGGCAAGATGGCTTCGCGGAGCAACCTCCTGATAGATCTCGAACGCAACAGGCCGATGGACTGAAGGAACCGGGAGGGGACCGAAGATGGTCAAGAAGCTTGAGATCATCGAGTGGCTCGATGATACCGGCAAGGAGATAGTCCACAGGGAGCCCCAGTCGGGCTCCGGCGAGTTCCGGATCGGCAGCCAGCTCGTCGTGAGAGAGAGCCAGGAGGCCGTCTTCTTCAGGGACGGCAAGGCCATGGGCGTGCTGGGGCCGGGGCGCCACACCCTGACCACCCAGAACATCCCGTTCCTGACGGAGCTCGTCGGGATGGCCTTCGAGGGAGAGGGCTCGCCCTTCCGGGCGGAGGTCTATTACGTAAGCAAGAAGACCTTCGTCGACATGAAGTGGGGCACCAAGGAGCCGATCATATTCCGCGACAAGGAACTGGCCATGGTCCGGCTCCGGGCCTTCGGCCAGTTCTCCATAAAGGTGAACGAGAGCCTGCTCTTCGTGAACAAGCTCGTCGGCACCGAGGGGCGATATACCGCCGACGCGATCGAGGGCTTCCTCAAGGGCGTGATCATCTCCCGCCTGGCGGACCTCCTGGGCGAGACCCTCGAGAGCATCTTCGACCTCGCCAGGGTCTACGACGAGATAGGCACCCTCGGCAAGGCCAGGCTCGCCGACGACTTCGAGAAGTACGGCATCCAGCTCGTGGACTTCTACATCAACGCCATCACGCCGCCCGAGGAGGTCCAGAAGAGGATCGACGAGCGCTCCTCCATGGGCGCGCTGGGCGACATGAACGCCTACATGCGCTACAAGACGGCCACGGCCATCAGCGATGCTGCCCAGAACGAGTCGGGCGGCGGCGGGGCGGCCACCGGCGTCGGGCTCGGAGCCGGGGTCGGCATGGGCGCGACTATGGCCCAGATGATGACCCAGTCGCTCAACCAGGGCCAGTCCCAGCAGGGCGCCGCGGCTGCGGCCGCCCTAGTGGTCTGCCCTTCGTGCAAGAAGCAGGTTCCCCCGGCGAAGTTCTGCCCCGAGTGCGGCAAGGCGATGGGCGCCAGCTGCCCCAAGTGCGGCGCCGCCATCGCCAACGGGGCGAAGTTCTGCCCCGAGTGCGGGCAGAAGCTGGGCGGGCAGACCTGCTCGTGCGGCGCGGAGATACCTTCCGGCAGCAAGTTCTGCCCGGACTGCGGCAAGAAGGTCGAGTAGCACAGAAGTGCCCCCGACCGTCCACGGGCTGCTGGAGGCGGCCGCTTCCGCCAGAGGCGGGGCGATCGCACTGCGCGACGATGCGGGCAGCCTTTCCTACGCCGACTGGGAGGCGGCCAGCCTGAACCTGGCCGCCCTCCTCGCCGGGGCCGGCGTCAGGAAGGGCGACACCGTGGGTGTCTCCTGCGGCAAGACCGTGCTCCTGCCGGTTTCGTTCACCGCCGTTTCGCTCGCCGGGGCGCGGTTCATGGCATTCTCCGGCGACTGGCCCGAGCCCGCGGCCAGGCGGATGCTCCCGCCCTCCCCGAGGTCGTGGCTGCTGTCCTTCGACGGGCCGGGGACTGTTCCCGCCGGGGTCAGACATCTGAGATTCCAGCCTTCGGAGGCGCTCGGAGGGCGGAGGACCCCCGCCGACCTCCCGGAGATCGATCCCGGCGACGATTTCTACATGAACGTGACATCGGCCTCCACGGGGCTCCCCAAGATCGCGCCCATCACCCATGACGCCCTCCTCGCCAACACCGGGGCGGTGTGCGAGGCGCTCGGACTGTGCGGCGACGATGTCCACATGTCGCTCTTCTCTGCCTCCGGGCACCCCCATGAGCTCTTCATCAGGGGCCTCTACCTCGGGGGGACCACCGTCCTGACCGAGGGCAGGTACCCCCGCAGCGCGATCCGGCTCATCTCCGACGCCCGCGTGACGGCACTGATGGGTCTCCCCCCCCAGCTCGACGGCCTCGCGAGGGTCTGCGGCCGCGAGGACGCCGACCTTTCGGGGCTGCGGATCGCCGAAGCCGGCGGCATGCACTCCTCCCCCGGGTTTCTCGAGCGGTTCCACGAACTGACCGGCGTGGACGCGATACCGGTATGGGGCAGCACGGAGACCTCGGGAGTGGCGCTGTACGGCGACGCCAACGCCGAAGGGCTGTCGAGGGTTGTGGGGGGCTATTCGGTGGAGCTCGCCGATCCCGGAGGTTCGATCATCGGAGGCGACGGGGAGGGCGAGCTGAGGGTTTCGGGCCCGGCGGTCGTCAGAGGCTATGCGGGTGACAGGATGTCCACCGAGGAGCACTTCAGGGACGGCTGGTTCCTCACCGGCGACGTGTTCAGGCGGGAATCGGGCGTACTGCACTTCCTGGGGCGGAGGGGCGGGCTGATAAAGTCGGCCGGCCTCAAGGTCTTCCCCCTCGAGGTGGAGCTGGCCATCCTGAGACATCCCGACGTCCTCGACACGGCCGTCTCCGGCGAGGATTTCCCGGGCAGGGGGGAGACGGTGGTCGCGCGGGTCGTCCCGAGGCCGGGCAGCGACCTGTCGTCGCCGTCGCTCCGCGAGTTCCTCAGGGGCATCCTCGACGGCTACAAGATCCCCCACAAGTTCCACATGGTTCCCGACCTGCCGAGGACCCCGGGCGGGAAGATCGACAGGAAGGCCCTTGGATCCCCGCCATCCTCGGCCGACTGGAAGGGCGAGATACTGAGAACGGATGTGGAACTCGTCAGGCTCCTCAACCACAGGGCCTCGTCCATGGCCCTCTCCGGGCAGGCGTACGATCCCGGCTGGGTGGAGGAGCAGCTCGACAACGCGGCCGGTCACAACCCCGGCCCCGTCTCGGACGATACCATAAGGTCGATCATGTCCATCATCATCCGATCCGTGGCCAGGCGATGAGCGCCATGAGAGTGGTGGTGAGGGTCGGAAGGGATTCCGCGGTCACCCCGGTGGATTTCGGCGGGGGGGCTCCGGTTCTGATAGCCGGGCCGTGCGCCGTCGAGGATCTGCCGATGATGAGGGAGTGCGCGGGCGCCGCCCGCATCGCCGGTGCCGGGCTCCTCAGGGGCGGCGCGTTCAAACCGCGGACATCCCCGCATTCGTTCCAGGGCCTCGGGGCCGAGGGGCTCTCGATCCTGTCGGAAGTCAGGGCCGAGACCGGGCTGCCGGTCGTGACCGAGGTGATGTCCTGCAGCCAGATAGGCCCCGCCCTCGAGGCTGTGGACATGCTCCAGGTCGGGGCCAGGAACATGCACAACTTCACACTCCTGTCCGAGCTCGGGCGGTCCGGAGCCCCGGTGCTGCTCAAGCGCGGATTCATGGCCACCGTCGAGGAGTGGCTGCTGGCTGCCGAGTACGTACTGACCGAGGGGAATTCGCGGGTCGTGCTGTGCGAGCGGGGGATAAGGACCTTCGAGCCCTGGACGCGCAACACGCTCGACCTCTCGGCGGTGCCTCTGGCCAGGTCGAGGTCCGGCCTGCCGGTGATCGTCGACCCGTGCCACGCCACGGGGAGCCGCGACCTCGTCGGACCCATGTGCCATGCCGCCCTGGCATGCGGAGCGGACGGACTGATGCTGGAGATACACCCCGATCCGGCCCGTGCCAGATCCGACGGCGACCAGTCGCTCGGATTCGAGGATTTCCGCGCGCTCGCGGCCGATCTGGCCGAGACCGCCGCTTTCTTCTGCAGTCACAGACAGGGAGGTTGATGTGCATCTGGGCATCCTGACCGGCGGAGGAGACGCCCCCGGGCTGAACGCCGTGATCCGCGCCGTAGTCTACAGGGCGGTGGCGGGAGGTCATTCCGTGACGGGGTTCCAGCGCGGTTGGAAGGGCGTCATCGAGAACATCTCCAGGCCGCTCGGCATCGAGGACGTGCGCGACATCCAGAAGCAGGGCGGCACGATCCTCCATTCCTCGCGCACCAATCCCTTCAAGATCGAGAACGGCCTGGGGATGATCGCCGCGACTCTGTCGTCCCACGCCGTCGACTGCCTCATCGCGGTCGGGGGGGAGGACACGCTCGGGGTCGCCAGCAGGCTGTCCGCCTCGGGAACCCGTGTGCTCGGAGTCCCCAAGACGATAGACAACGACCTGAACGCCACCGACTACACCTTCGGGTTCGACACCGCCATCAACTCCGTGACGGAATCCCTGGACAGGCTCGAGACCACGGCCAGGAGCCACGAGCGCGTGATCGTGGTGGAGATCATGGGGCGCCACGCGGGATGGATGGCGCTCCACGGGGGCATCGCCGGAGGGGCCCATGTGATCCTTCTCCCCGAGGAGCCGTTCGATACCGACGAGATCTGTGCGCTCCTGAAGAGGCGCTTCGACGAGGGCCGGAGATGGGCGCTGGTGGCGGTGGCCGAAGGGGCCTCCGACCCCGGGCTCTCCAGGCAGATCATGCATTCCAGCGAACCCGACGCGTTCGGTCACGTGCAGCTCGGCACGGGCATCGGCATAGCCGAGGTGCTCGCCGGGGAGATAGAGCAGAGGAGCGGGCTCGAGACCAGGCACGTGATCCTCGGGCACCTGCAGCGGGGCGGCCCTCCCAGCGCCTTCGACAGGGTGCTCGGCACCAGGCTCGGAGTCAAGGTGGTGGAGATGGCCGAGGAGGGGGCCACCGGGCGGATGGCCTCCCTCAGGGGCGGGGAGATAGTGTCCGTGGATCTCGCCGAGGCGGTAGGCACCCTCAGGACCGTGCCGCCCGACAGGTATGCCATGGCCAAACTTTTCTTCGGATAGGGCGGAGGGTACTATGAGAGTAGCCATCAACGGCTTCGGGAGGATCGGGAGGCTCGTCTGCCGAAGGGCGGCCGGGACAGGCGGCATCGAGATAGTTGCGGTCAACGACGTGACTGACCCCGCGACGCTCGCCCACCTGCTGAAGTACGATTCGGTGCACGGCAGGTTCCGGGGCGAGGTCGCGGTCGAGGGGGATTCCATCAGGGCAGGTGGATCGTCCTTCCGGGTGCTGAGCGTCAAGGACCCCGCCGCTCTCCCGTGGAAGG
>JAKLEF010000135.1 GCA_022703195.1 Candidatus Fermentibacterota bacterium
GGTCAGCCGCGACGGCGGCAGGCTCCAGATGGAGGCCGAAGTCGGCGAGCAGCCCGGTGAGACCCCTGCAGCCCAGACCGTCGAACAGACGACGGTCAGGACCGGCACGGGCTGGACTCTGGCCGATCTCGACGAGAGAACCGCCGCCTCGCTGGGATACGACGGCACGGGAGTCATCGTGGCATCGACCGACCAGGGCGGCGCCGCAGACCGGTCGGGGCTCGTGCGGGGCGATATAATAGTCGAGGTGGACAGAGAGCCGGTGTCCTCGGTTGACGAGGCCCGGCGCCTGGTGTCAGCTTCCGGCGGCGGAGTCCTCCTGCTCGTCTGGCGCGGGGGGCATACGATCTTCATCCTGCTCGAGCTGGGCTGACGCCCTCTCGGCAACGGGAGCAACCCTTGGACCTGAGATATCTCGTCCTCGCAGCGGCTGGGTTCGCGCTTTCGACAGCCGGTTTCGTCATGCTGGGCCGCGGCAGGCCCGCAGCTCCCGTGTCGGGGCTGGTCTTCCTGGCCGGCGTCGTTTCCCTGGTTCTGGGAATCCTGCTGACCTGCGTGCCGGGTTTCTTCGAAGGCTGATCCGGGTCCGGCCCGGCCGGATGCGCCAGGCTCTACTTGAGCAGGCGCATCCTCCTGAACTTGTCCACGAAGGTGAACAGGAGCTCGTTGTCCGGATGCTTCTCGAGTCCCTCGGCGGCTATCGCTGCCGCGTTGGGCAGCGCGTTCAGGGATATCTGCTCGCGTACCCTTCGGATGTACTCCTCCGCTCCGTCCTGGAGGGCGGGTCTGGAGGCTGCAGGAGCCGCCTGAGCCGCCGGCTGCGCCCTGGTCGGGGAAGCAGCCCCGGCTGTGACGGGGGACTTCTCGAGCGCGGAGATCAGGTCTTCCAGCCCGGCGGCCTGCGGCATGAGAGCGAACGCCTCCCGGGCCGACGCGAACGCCTCCTGCGGCAACCCTGCCGCCAGTTTCCGCTCTCCGAGCCGGACCAGGTTCTCGGCCCTCATCCTCCTCTGGAGAGCGCCGATGCGGGCCCTGACCTCCGGATCTTCGGGAGCCCCGGCCTTTGCCTTCTTGAGGAACCCGACGGCTCCGGCCTCGTCTCCCGCGGCGAGAGCCCTCTCGGCTGATTCGAAGAATTCTCTTACACTCTGAGGAACGGGCACGCTTGTCCTTTCTCCGGCCTCGGGGGCCGCTTCGGCCCTTCGGGCGGGCGATGGGGCCGGAACCTCGCCGGGTACGGCCTGTCTGGCTATGGACCGGGATGAAATGCCTGAAGCGGGTCTGGATGGCGCAGGCCTGGCCGGCTGGGGGGGGGCGGGTGCCGCCCGGTGACCTTCTGATGCCGCCTTCTGTGCGGGCTTCACCGCCTTTTCGGCAGCTGGCCGGGCGATACTCTCGCTCTTGTGCTCGCGGTTCTCGAGTGGAGGGGTCACGAGGGGTTTCGTCGGATCGAACCCGGGGTCGACAGTGCGCCTCGTGCTCTCGGGTGCGATTATCGGGGCGGGTTCGCGGGATGCCCGGGGCTGCGGCGCGATGGATGTCCGGGCCTCCCTGACGGGTCTGATCGGGGATGCAGCCGGATCGGGCCTGCCTTCCTTCGCAGCCTGGGACTCGCGTGCCTCTCTGGCTTCGCGTGCAGCCTTCAGTTCGCGGGCAGTCCTGGCCTCCCGCGCGAGCTTCGCCTCACGTGCCGCCTGGGCTTCGCGAGCGGCCCTGGCCTCCTCGGCGGCCCTGGCCTCCTCGGCTTCACGGGCCTCGCGTTCGATTCTGGCATCTTCGGCGGCTCTGGCTTCGCGAGCGGCCCTGGCCTCCCTGGCCGCCTTCGCCTCACGGGCGGCTTTAGCCTCCCTGGCGGCCTGGGCTTCGCGCGCAGCCCTGGCCTCCTCGGCCTCCCTGGCCTCGCGGGCAAGTCTGGCTTCTTCGGCCGCCTTCGCCTCACGGGCGGCTTTAGCCTCCCTGGCGGCCCGGGCCTCGCGGGCAGCCCTGGCCTCCTCGGCGGCCTTCGCCTCACGGGCGGCCTTGGCCTCCTCGGCGGCCTTCTCCGCCACCTTCACGGCTTCGGCAGCCTTCTCCTTCTCGAAGATCTGCTCTTTCTCGATCGCGAGGATCGCTTCGGTCACGGCGCTGCTTCCGGGGTCCATGGAGAGAGCCTTCTTGAGAATGACGAAGGCTTCGTCCCTGTTGCCCTTCTGCAGTTCGGCCTTGGCCTCCCGCACCAGCGAGGCCACCCTGGCCCTGTTCTCCGTAACCATGCTTCCCCCCAGAGCTTGTTCCCGTCTCTTTCTATCGAACCCGCGGTTCCGGGTCAAGCCCCTTCGAGCGCCGCCCCGTCGCCGAGCCGATGACGGCGGCGAGATCCCTCGCAAGCCCGGCCGGACCCATGAGGAGGAGATGCCTCAGGATCAGCGCGGGTATCCTCGTGAAGGGCCTCCTCAGCAGATAGCCCAGCCCTGTCCTGGCCTGCGCCCTCTTGCGGAGGCTGCGCAGCTCATCGTCCGTCATGTCCGTGAGATTGACAAGAAGAGAGTCCGCGGCGTTCATGCTCTCGAGAAAGCGCTCGAGATCGCCTATCCTGCCATCCGCCATCGCCCGGTCGAAGATCCTCGTCCCGGGATAGGGCGTTACGAAGAGCATCGGCGCGGTGATGTCGGCCTTCCTGCAGAACTCGACCGTCTCCTCCACCGTCTCCCGCGTCTCCCCGTACATCCCGATCATGAAGCTGCCCTCGGCGTGCATGCCCGCCTCCCGGGTCAGCCGCAGCGCATTGAGGCACTGCTCCGGAGTGACTCTGCGGTTCATCGTCTCGAGCATCACGGCGCTCCCGGACTCGATCCCGTAGCTGATCCAGTAGCAGCCCGACCTCTTCATCTCGGAGAGCAGGTCCTCGTCCACGGTGTTGACCCGGCCGAGGCACGACCATCGCAGACCGGGGAGTCTCTCCCGCATGAGCCTGCAGACTTCGAGCACGAAGGACCTGTCGCTCGTGAAGAGGTCGTCGGGGAAGCCCGTGTAGCGTATGCGGTATCTGCGCACCAGCTCCTCGATCTCCGCGACGATGGACTCGGGGCTGCGCCTCCTGACGCGCCGCCCGTAGATCCGGTAGCAGTAGACGCATTCGAACGGGCAGCCCCTGCTGGCCACCACCTCCATGTGCCGGGTCGGCTTCCCCCTGTGATCGAGGCTGTGGATGTAGCTCTCGATCGGGAAGAGATCCCAGGCAGGCCAGGGGAGAGCGTCCAGATCCCCCGCATGCTCCCGCTCCGGCGACAGGACGGTTCTTCCTTCCGGGGACAGGTATGCGAGCCCCGGTATCTCCCTCCACTCCCCGCCCGACTCGACAGCCCGGGCCAGTTCGACGGCGGTCGTCTCGCCCTCCCCCCTGACTGCGGCATCCAGGCGGCATGACTCAAGATATATGCCGGGCAAAGTGGTCGCTCCGCTGTTCCCGGCGATGAGAAAGGCGTCCGGGAGAGCCTCCCTGAGACGTCGTCCCAGCTCCCTGGCGTACCTGAACCTGGTGACCATCCCGCCTATGCCGATCATGCCGGGTTTCACGGCGGAGACCTGCGCGACTGCCGCGTCGACGGAGAGGTCGGAGCCCTCCATGTCGACCACGGTGACATCGTGGCCGGCATCCCTAAGGGATGCAGCGACGTACGCCAGGCCGAACGGGAAGTACTTCGACCTCCTGCCGGAACCATAGGGCGGATAGACCAGGCAGATCCTCATTCCCTCTCCCCGGGAGCATGGCTTTGGACAAGGTCGCTTCCGTCGTCGACGAAACGCGCATCCGCGCCAGTATAGCCTTGCAGGGCCCTGCGGGCAACGAATCCCCGGCTCCGATCCACTGGCACGAACCCGCGCGTATCGGCATGTTACATGGCTGCCTGAGGGCGCGATCGTATTTCGTATCCGAAAACACGCTAAGCAGATGGAGTCTTCCCCATGTTCAAGAAGCTGTTCTCGCACGGCGGCCCGAAGATGGCTCCGCGCAGCAGAGGGCCGGTCGGCCTCATAGACCTCTCGCTCCGCGACGGGCAGCAGTCCCTCCTCGCCACCCGCATGTCGACCCCCCAGGTGCTCGAGACGATGCCCCTGATACTCGACTGCGGCGTGAAGCTGATGGAGGTGTGGGGCGGGGCTACGCTCGACAGCGCGATGAGGTTCCTCGACGAGAACCCGTTCGACCGCCTCCACAGGATGTCGGAGCTCGCGAAGCCCTACTCGTGCGGCCTGAGGACTCTTTCCAGGGGGCAGAACCTGTTCGGGTACGACCCGTATCCCGACGACATCGTCAGCGACTTCAACAGCGAGGCGGTCCGCTCTGGGACCACCGTGATGCGGATCTTCGACGCCCTCAACTACATCCCCAACTACATGGCCGCCCTCGAGGGCGTCCGGAAGGCGGGGGGCTCCTTCGACGGCGCGGTCTGCTTCACGAACGGACCTCTCTACAAGACTTCGTATTTCGTCGACAAGGCTCTCGAGCTGGAGGCAGCGGGCGCCGACATGGTCTCGGACAAGGACATGGCCGGCCTGAAGGATCCCGTCCAGGCCTGGGAATACTACACCGCTCTCAAGGAGAGGCTCAGGGTCCCCGTCGTGAGCCACACCCACTGCACGCCCGGCTACGGCCACATGAGCGCGGTCATAGCACTGCTCGCCGGGATCGATTCGATCGACGTGTGCTTCCTGCCCTTCGCTGGCGGCTCGTCGCATCCCTCCATCGAGATCGTCTCCCTCTTCGCCGACCTCCTGGGGATCGACACGGGGCTCGCCCTCGACGAAGGCAGGCTAGGAAAGGTCCATGCCGCCCTGGCCAGGGTGATCGAGGAATGCGAGAAGAAGTTCGCGCTCCAGGTGCACAGGTCGGTCTGGCCCGGCCGCGATGTCCTCGAACCGCTCGCCGTGAAGACTCTGGACCTGCTCGCGGAGGGCCGCATCGTGCAGGCCCTCGAGACCGTCCACAGGATGGAGGCCGCATGCGGCTTCCCGCCTCCTAACGATGCGGTCAGGAAGTCCCAGATACCCGGCGGCATGTACAGCAACTTCAAGAACCAGCTCGCGAAGGACGGCAAGAGCGACTACATGGACAGGGCCCTCGAGGCGGTGCAGGAGGTCAGGTCGAAGGCCGGCTGGGTCCCCCTGGTCACCCCCACGTCGCAGATCGTCGGGGTGAAGGCCTACTTCGTCGCGCTGGGCAAGGATGCGAACCCGGTCCAGTATGTGAACCTGATCGCGGGCTACTACGGGAAGACGCCCTTCCCGGTGGATCCCGGCTACCGCGAGCAGGTCTGCGGCTTCCGCGACGAGAGGACCTACGATTCCTCCCAGTTCCCGCGCGCGATCCCGACCCTCCCCGGCACATCCATCCCCATCGCCGAGACCGAGCAGGAGAAGCTGCTCTACTATCTCTTCCCCGACAGTTCCGGGAAGGCCTATCTCGAGAAGCTGAAGGGGGCCGCCCATGCCGAGGTCATGAAGGAGGCGGCGCAGAAGAGGGAGCGCGAGGAGCAGGCCAGGCTCAAGAAGCTGCACGACGAGGCCATCCTCAACAGGTTCTCGGAATCGATGTGCGACCTGTCGGAGCACCTGTCGCAGGCGATGACGCTCCTGAGCACCGAGGAGGACCCCGCGACGAACATGCTCATCAAGGAAGCCGCGGAGTACACGGATATCTAGTCCATCAGTTTCGCTCCGCGAAACTGATGGGTAGCGCTACAGCAGTTCTCGAAGAGAGGCTTTCGCAGGTTCGCTTCGCGAACCATGCTGTCGCCCGGCTCATCCC
>JAKLEF010000136.1 GCA_022703195.1 Candidatus Fermentibacterota bacterium
TCAGGAACATGCTGGTGACGAACCTGAGGATGGAGTCGAGGAGCACGGTCCAGGCCAGAAGGATGGATGTCTCCATCAGGGCCAGGCCGAGGTGCTGCCTGGTGGAGAGGCCGAGCCTCCCGAGCCATGCGATGTTCCGGGCTGTCACGGTCATGTCGCGCCCTCAGAGGATCAGCATGGCGTCGCCATAGCTGTAGAACCTGTAGCCCGCGCCAATCGCGTGGGAGTATGCCTCGTGCATGAAATCGAGCCCCATCAGAGCCGAAACCAGGCATAGGAGGGAGCTGCCCGGGAGGTGGAAGTTGGTGACGAGCCCCGCGACCACCCCGAAACTGCAGGGCGGCCTGATGAAGAGGGATGTGCGCCCCTCGGACGGGGCGATCCCCCTGCCGGCCGTCTCGAGCACCCTGGCGCTCGTGGTGCCCACGGCGATCACCCTCCTGTCCTCCGAAAGCGCGGTCGAAACTGCCTTCGCGCAGGCCTCCCCTATCTCGTACCTCTCCGGTTCGAGCGAGTTCCTGTCGAGCTCGTCGTGTCTTAGGGGCTCGAACGTCCCCGGGCCGACGTGGAGCGTGAGCATCGTCGCCTCGATGCCGCGCTCACGGAGTCGCGACAGGATGCCGGAGTCGAAGTGCAGGCCGGCCGTGGGGGCCGCGACGGCGCCCGGCCGGCCGGCATACACGGTCTGATATCTCTCCGAGTCCTCCGGGGCCGCCTCCCGCCTTATGTAGGGGGGGAGCGGAACCTCTCCCGCCGCATCCATGACGTTCTCGAGGTCTCCAGCGGCCCTGAAGGAGACTCTGGCCCTTCCCGGCCCCGTCACCTCCACGACCGTGCCCTCGAGCCCTCCCTGAAAATCGAGCACGGCTCCGGGCCGGCACCTGCGGGCCGGCTTGAGCATGACCGACCAGGTATCCCCGGAGATCCTCTCCAGCAGGAGGATCTCGGCCAGGCCGCCCGTGTCCCTCCTCCTGCCCCGGAGCCTCGCCCTGGTGACCCTGGTGTCGTTGAACACGAGCAGGTCACCGGGCGAGAGGAGGTCGGGGAGGGACCGGAACATGCAGTCCGAGAGCCTCCGGGCCTCCCTCTCGACGAGGAGGAGCCTGCTGCCCGAGCGCTCGGGGACGGGATGCTGGGCTATCAGCTCCACGGGAAGATCGAACGAGATGTCGCTCCGGGTCAGGCCCAAGCCTACTCCTGCCTGCCCGGCACCGGCAGGCGGAGCATGAAGCGAGATCCCCTGCCCTCCCGGCTGAATACGTTGATGGTGCCTCCCATGCCGTCGGTGAACCTCCTGACTATCGAGAGGCCGATGCCCAGGCCCTGCGACTCCTCGCCGTCGCCCCTGTAGAACCGGTCGAAGACGTAGGGAAGCGACTTGGCAGGTATTCCCGAACCGGTGTCCTCCACGTCCAGCGTCCAGGTGGACTGTTCGCCGCGCATCCTGACCGTGATCGAGCCTCCCACGGGAGTGTGCCTCAGTGCGTTGTCGAGCAGGTTCCAGATGACCTCCTCGAGCCTCTGCCTCTCGAAGAACGCCGTGAACGGCGTCTGGGGGAGATCGGTGACGATCCCGACCCCGCGCTCCGAGATCCTCGACTCCAGGTTCTTCAGGACGGTTTCCAGGATCTCCGAGGGCCTGCCCCAGGCCCCCTCCCCCCTGTCGTGCTGGATCTCGAGCCTGAGGAACGACAGCAGCCTCTCGACCTGCTCCGAGACCTGGAGGGTGGACCTGGAGAGGGACCCTACCGCATCGAGCTGATCGGGGCCCAGTTCGCCCAGCTTCCCCGAGGCCAGCATGTCGCAGAAACCCTTCATGGCGGTCACGGGAGCCCTCATCCTGTGGCTGAGGCTCAGGAGGATGTCCTCCATGTCCGAACGCCCGGCAGGATCCTCGGCGGGCTTGCCCTGCCCGTCGACGGACGGGCGCCCTTCGGGGAAGAGCCAGAGTGACAGCGGTATCGAAATGAGCCGGATCAGGTTGGGTGCAGGGTTGGGAAATGCGCCGGGCTGCCTGGAAAGCGCCAGGAGCACCCCCGTCGCCCTGCCCTGGCGCCTGAGCAGCGGAACCGCGACCTCGCTCCGGAATCCCCGCACCGACGGGCTGAACCTGCCGTCCGAGGCGGAGTCGGCAACGTAGGCGGGCTCGCTGTGGGTGTACGACCAGCCCGGAGCGGTCTCCGAAGTCAGGTTCAGGGGCTCGGGCTCCACGGACACGCCGCAGGAGACGACGGGCTGGAGAGCTCCGTCGGGGCCGGGAGGGCCCCATGCGATCATTGCCTCAGCTCCGGTGACGTCGGCCGCCCTGGCGAGGAACTTCTCGGGCCCGGAATCGCCCATACGCATGAAGTCCCACGTGTCCAGGATCGTGGAGGCGGTGTTCATGATGCTCCGCTGGGTCGAGGCCGACATGGCGAGGTCGGTTAGGTACGGCGCGAGCGAGAGCACGAACCTGGCGAGAGGGGAGATCGTGCCGGACTTCAGCCCGTAGAGGGCGATCCGGGCAATCCCCCCGCGGAGGCGTGTGGTAATGCCGTACGAGAAGCCTTTCTCGACGGATCCCGACCATCGCTCCGAGCCGTTCTCGGGCTGCGGCTCCGCTCCTTCCGCGCTGTCGGCCTGGAGAGGGACGTCGCCGGAGGTGTACACCCTGCCGCCCGTGGCGACCGACACGCCGCCCGCTCCGGTTCCCGTCTTCAGGAGGTCGAGCGCGAGCCGCATCTGATCGGCCTGGTCCCTGCCCTCGTCCATCATCCTGGAAAGGGTGCCGATGGGGCCGGTTTCCAGCCCCGAGGGGGACTCGTCGCCGGAAGGCCTGATGAAGACTAGGGTTTCGTCGCTGTCGGGCATGAGGATCGACGTGACCTCCGCACCGATCTGCATGCCGCTCGGCGATATGATCGAGATGTCCCTGCGGAACGGGGCGAATCCCTTCTTCAGGCGCATCTCGTGGATCACCGACAGCCCCGCCCGGTCCGCCTCTGGAACCCATCGCCATATGTCCGTCCCGGTGACCTCCCCCGCACCGAACGATTCCGCCATGGCCTCCATGGCCCTGTTGATCCATCTGATGCGGCCCCCGGCATCGATGATCACGGCCGGGGCGGGCACGCTCCCGAGGATCGTCTCGACTATCGAGGAGTCGGGGGCCGGGAAGGCCGACAGGTCCATCGAGGGGGAGGAGATGCCGAGGAGGAGGAGCCCTCCCGGCAGCAGCCGGACCGAGGCGATCATCGTGTGGGTCCTGCCGCCCTGGAGGATTTCCATCGAGAAGGGCTGGACCCGTTCCATCATCCTGCACTCTGCAACGGCGGACCAGAAGGTCGGAAGGCTCGAGGGCGCCACGAGCCCGGACACCCCGGAGAGCTGGGAGAGGTCGAACGGCCCGGGGGCATCGGAGGAAGAGGACGAGCTGTAGATCGTCCCGGTGGAATCGAACAGCACGGAGAGGAGGCCGTCGCTCATGGCGGACAGGAAGGCCGCATGTGCGCTCCTGTCGGTTCTCTGGACTATCATCAGGCGCTCGTTCCCATGCTGGAAGCAGTGCACCGCCATCAGCGCACCGTCCACCACCATGGGCCAGAGCCCGACGGGCATCCCCGCGACCATGGCCTTCAGATCCTCCCGGAACCCGAGGACTCTGTCGAGCACGTCGTTCGAAGAAGCCACTCCGTCGGTCACCCTGAGGACGGCAATCGACTCCGGGAGCATCACCTGATCAACGCCTCCGCCGGGCTGCCCGCCCGGACTCCGCTGCTTCTTTTCAGGCCGTTCCGGGACACCTATATTTCGAGAACCAGCCTGCAAAGGAGTGTCGCTTGAACAAATCATGCTACTGCGTATGGGACCTCCAGTCAACAGACCGTGACTCAGCGCTGACAGAACTCCTCGCCTCCGTTCCGAACATCGGCGCCCACTCCAGGGAGATGCTCATCAAGGCTCTCCACATCAGGGAGCAGGCGGGCGCCACCCTGGTGACCCCGGGGATCGCGATGCCCCACTGCAGGAGCATCCTCATGGACGACCTGGTGATAGCCATCGGCCGCTCCTCCTCGGGCATCCCCTGGCCCGACGAGCCGGCCGGAGTGGTCGTCATGTTCATCTCGCCGGTCAAGCCCAGCGGCCCCCAGGAACACATGGACCTCATCGCCCATCTCGCATCCCACATGAAGAACAACGGTCCGGAGAGGATCACCGGCGCCTCATCGCCGGAGAAGCTGGCCGAGCTCCTGGGGCTCGACCTCATCCAGGGCGGGTAAGATGCATCAGGATCTCGAAAAGTTGATCAGTCTGCACGATCTGGACACCATGATCGCCGACCTGGGCAGGGCCGACATCCGTCAGCAGGAGGAGGGGCTGGGCCTCTCGCCGGATCAGGCCCTGGTCGAACTGGGCAAGATGCGTGACGTCCTGGTCGAATCCATCAGGAAGAGGTGGTACGCCCTCTACGGCCAGATCAGCTCGCGATACGGCAACGCGGTGGTCCCCGTGGTGCAGAACAGGTGCAGCGGCTGCTTCACGATGCTGCCGACGTCGGTCAACTACGCCGGCGACAGGAACGAGCAGGTCAGGACCTGCTCGATCTGCGGCCGCATCATCTACTGGGCCGACTAGATCCGCATGCCCAGCAACGGCGGAGCCGACTGGCCCGAGAAGTTCACGTTCGACGACGTGCTCCTGCTCCCCGGCTACTCCGAGGTCATCCCCTCCGAGGTCGACCTGGGCACGGTCCTCGCCCGCGACATCGCCCTCCGGATACCCATCGTGAGCGCCGCGATGGACACCGTCACCGAATCCGAGATGGCCATCGCCCTCGCCCAGGAGGGCGGCATGGGGGTCATCCACAAGAATCTGTCGATCGAATCCCAGTGCGGGCACGTGAGGCGGGTGAAGAGGTCCGAGAGCGGGATAGTGGTCGATCCTGTGACCATTTCGGTCGACGCCCTGCTCCGCGACGCGGTCGCACTGGCCTCCAGGAACGGCATCTCGGGGTTCCCGGTTGTGGATGGCGACAGGCTGGTGGGCATGCTCACCAACCGCGACTACCAGTTCGAGGAGGACATGGGCAGGCCCGTCCGTGAACTCATGACCCCGGCCGACCGGCTCATCACCGCCCCCCAGGGGACGGACGCCGGGGAGGCTCTCCTCCTCCTCAGGGCGCACAGGCTGGAGAAGCTGCCCCTCGTCGACTCCGGCATGAGGATCAAGGGCCTGGTCACCGCGAAGGATGTTCACAAGGCCATCGCCTATCCCGAGGCCTGCAAGGACTCCAGGGGCAGGCTAAGGGTCGGTGCGGCAGTGGGTGTCGGCGCCGAGGCCGCAGAGAGGGCCGCCGCCCTCGTCGAGGCAGGGGTGGACTGTCTGTTCGTCGATACTTCACACGGTCACTCCTCCAGGGTCATCGCAATGGTCGCCTCGCTGCGCTCGGCATTCCCCGACATGGCTATAGTGGCGGGGAACGTCGTGACGCCTGCGGCCGTCGACGCCCTCGCAGACGCCGGGGCCGACTGCATCAAGATCGGCGTGGGCCCGGGCTCGATCTGCACCACAAGGGTCGTCGCCGGCGTCGGGTGCCCCCAGGTGAGCGCGGTCCTCGAATGCTCACGGGCCGCTTCAGCAAGGGGGCTGCGCACGATCGCCGACGGGGGCATCAAGTACTCGGGCGGAAAGCGCACCGTCGTCGACGGACCGTTCGCCGAGACCAAGGAGCTCGTCGCTGGCTACACGCTGATCCAGGCGAAGTCCCGGGAGGATGCGCTCGAATGGACGAAGCGCTTTCCCGCCCCCG
>JAKLEF010000137.1 GCA_022703195.1 Candidatus Fermentibacterota bacterium
TGTTGGCGAAGTGAGTTTTAGCCGATCTGAACAGCGCTTCCGGACCATGCCCGGCGACCACGGCGGCGCCTATCGCATCGATATCGGCCCCGGCCCCCGACTTCACTTCCACACCCAGTTCGGAGGACAGCACAGAAAGCGCATGGAGGTAGGCCGCCCTGGCGAGGATGGAAGCCGCGGCCACGGCGGGCTCCTGCTCCCCCCTCACCCTGAACTCGTACTCGACTCCCCGCGGGAGCAGAGGAGCCACCCTGGACGGGGCACAGAACCTGTCGATCACCACCCTGGGAGGGCATGTCCCCCGGCAGTTCTCCAGCATGCCGGCGATGGCGGATGCGTGGAGCCCGGCAAGGATGTCCAGGCTGTTCCTGCCTGCCTGCATCGCCTTCATGGCGGCATTGTACTCCGCAGGCTGGATAGAGGCCACGGCCCTCGCACGGGTTTCCGCCCCGATGGCCTCTTCCAGCATGAAGATCCTGCGGCTGTCGAGCAGCTTGGAGTCGGCGAGGCCCATCGACCTCAGCCTCGCCGCGGAGGCCGGCTCCAGCGCAACGGCAGCCGCGGTGAGAGGGCCGAAATAGTCGCCCTTGCCGGCCTCGTCGGATCCTCCCGTCGGCAGGGAGCCTTCGTCGCACGACAGGATGGAGAACAGGTCCCGGTCGCCCCCCGAGAACACGGCCGAAGGACCCCTGCGTGCGGAGTGGTAGAGGTTCACGCGGCACGACCTCGATCCGTCGGTGACCTCGGCCTGGAGACCGTTGGACAGTTCACGCAGGAAGGCTACCCCGAAGCCCCTGGCCGAAAGACGGGACGACCAGTCGCGCCTCCAGGCCTCCAGCCCGCTATTCATCCCCGAAGGGGTTGTCGACCGGGATGACCGTCCCCTCGGTGTAGCTCTCGAGCAGGCAGGCTATCTCGCCTATGACTATGGCGCTGCGCATCAGCACGGGCATGTGGCGCTCGTCGTCGGTCATCCATACGAGGATCGCCCCCTGCTGGTCGAAGATGCCCTCCCCGACGAGCTCGGGCTGGACGAGGACGCAGTCGAACGTGCCTGCAGGGACCCTGATCCTCTCTTCGCGCAGGACCGTCACCTGCAGCGGGTAGTTGTCGTTGTCGGTGTGGCAGTCGAGCGTGTAGGCCTCTCCGACCTCGAGGGGCAGCGTACGTGCGTAGTAGAGGCAGCTGAGAACGTCGAGGGCGTGGGGCGGTATCTCCACGAGCCTCTCGTCCTCGTCGTCCTCCTCGGGATAGTAGGCGGTCCCCGCCTCCTGATCGAAGAAGACCTCCTCGGAGTTCCTGTAGTCGCCCTCCTGGAGGCTCTTGGAGAACATGAGGGTATGGAGCTGGACCATGTCGAGCAGGGCGGCGTTGGTGTCGTCCACCCTGAAGAAGGCGCTGAAGGCGGGGTTGGATCTGGCGTTGGCCGTTATCCGGTAGGCCATCAGGCCCTCGCGCTGTTCGGGCCCGGTGACCGAGAGCGTAGCGGTGCCGGCCTTCACGATGCCGTATTCGACGCTGAACTCGAGCAGTTCCCCGGGTCCGAAGGCGCCGTTCTCGACGTAGCGGGGCGAATAGTCCCCGGCCTGTCCGGCCGAAAGTCCCGCCAGCAATGTGACGAGAAGGAAAACGAGTCTCATATCATCCATCCTCCGGTGGAGCATCTCCAGACCAGCCATGATACCCGGGCGCGGAGGCTCCTGTTCCCCATCCGTCCCGAAGGGCCTCCAGGAGCCTCCTCCACCGGAAGCCGACCGAATCGAGCGAGTATAGCGCCTCGCAGGCATCCCTGGCACGGGCCGCCATCCGCCCGGCCACTTCGGGATGCGAGGCGAGATAGGCCATCTGCCTGCCGAGGACCGCGGAGTCACCCGGCGGGTGCAGGAGCCCCGTTCGCCCGTCGGAGATCGTGTCCACCAGCCCGTTCGTAGCCGCGGCCAGGACGGGGAGTCCGCATGCCATCATCTCGAGGGCCGCCCGCGAGACAGCCTCGCTGGCGAGGCTGGGCACGAGCCCGATCGAAGCCCGGCCGTAGGCGGTCCTTATGTCGTCGAGATAACCGGTGAATTCCACACGCTCCGAGACCCCGAGCGATTCCGCCTCGTCACGGAGCTGCCGTTCCGTGATCTGGGCCTCCGCACCGGCCACCACGAGCCGCGCCGAGGGTGCTGCGCGAAGTGCCCTGAGCGCCGTCGGATGACCCTTCACCTCGCTGAGCCTGGCGGCCATCACGAAAGTACCCGGGGGGCCTCCCGGCCCGGGCCGGAAGCGGCAGGTGTCCACGGGCTGGGGAATCACGGCCACTGGGCCGCTCCTGCCCCGTCCGTATCCGGCCCTCGGCATGAACGGGCTCGAGTAGGCCTCGAGGGCCGTGTGCGAGTCTACGAACCTGGCCAGAGGCGATCCCGACGGACGCCGTATGTCAGAGCGGACCCTCACGACAGGGATCCGCCCGTGGGCGATGACCGCGGCGAGCTGGTCCTCGGAGCGGTGCGCGACGATGAAGTCGGGCCTGAAGCGGGACATCAGCCGCCCGAGTGAGGCGAGTCCCGCTGCGAACGATGCTCCCTGGAGACGCAGGGCCGCGGCTTCGATACCGTCGGATCCGGCCCTGTCGAGGACGGGCGAGCCGGGCTGGCCGGTGAGGAGTACGCGGATCCCCGCGCGCTCGAGGGCCCTGGCACCGAGAAGGGCGCCCTCGGCCGTGGCGTTCCACCACCGGCATGTGGCCATGACGAGAACCTTCAGAGGCACCTCCCGGAGCCTGCCCGGGCTACCTCCTGCTGAGCATCTTCCCTACGATGTCGACGACGTCGTCGACGGCCGAACCGTCCTTGTCGGCGTCGAGCAGGGTCCCCAGGGCTCCGGCAAGCCCGGGGTCGGCCTTCTGCTCCTTCTTCTGCTGACCGCCCAGGAAGGTAGTCAGGGTGTCGGAGTCGAGCCCCTTCTTCTGCAGCTGCCTCCCGAGGAGTCCCATGACCAGCGGGGCCGCGATCTGGAGAAGCTGCGCCACCTGTTCACCGTCGAGTCCGGTGCCCTTCGAGAGGCTCCTGGTGACGGTCTGCTGCCTTCCGCCGAGGATATGGCCCAGGATGCCGGTTCCGTTCGCGGCCTGGGGGTTCGAGAGGAAGCCGCCCAGATCCTCGAGGATCGACCCGTCATGATCCTTCTGCAGCGCCTTGTGGAGGGAACTCGCACCGGCCGGCTCCGAGGAGTTCTTCGCCAGTGCGGTGATGAGGAGCGGGAGTACGGTCGAGAGGGCCGAACCGGTGGCCTTCTCGTCAGCCCCTATCCTGCGGGAGATGTTCGAGAGACCGTCCCCGGCGAGCTGGCCGAGGATCTGCTGAACCAGGGTATTGCTGCTCATCGGAACCTCCTTGCGCGAGTGATTCCGCTCCGCGTGACAGGCAAGTATTCCATCATTCCGGGGGGCCGGGGCGGTGTCAAGGACGGCCCGCTCTATCGCTTCCGGGTCCGTTTCAGTTATTGTTCATGCTCCATTTCTTTCTCGCCGGAGGAACCGCCATGATCCGCAGAACCACCGTGAGGGAGGCGCTGGAGTCCAGCCCTCTTGGAAGCCCTGTCACCATCCCCGGATGGGTCCGGAGCAACAGGGCCTCGAGCGGAGTGGCCTTCCTCGCGGTCAATGACGGATCGACCTTCGGGAACCTCCAGGTCGTCCTGGACAGGTCCCTCTTCGACGAGGCAACCATTGCCTCCGCCTCTGTCGGAACCTGTGTCGAGGTGGCCGGCACCCTCGTCGAGTCGAGCGGCGCGGGGCAGTCCAGGGAGGTGAAGGCCTCGGGGCTCAGGATCCTCGGGCCCTGCGACCAGTCTTATCCCCTGCAGCCCAAGAGGCACGGCATGGAGTTCCTGCGCACGATCCCCCATCTGAGGCCTCGCACGAACACCTTCTCGGCCGTCTTCAGGATGAGGCACAGGCTGGCGATGTCGATCCACGAGTTCTTCGATTCGCGAGGCTTCTTCTATGTCCACCCTCCTCTGGTGACCTCGAGCGACTGCGAGGGCGCCGGGGAGACGTTCCAGGTGACCACGCTGCCCCTCGACGGCGTGCCGCTCAAGGACGGCGAAGTCGACTACTCGCGCGACTTCTTCAGGCGCAGGGCCTACCTGACCGTCAGCGCCCAGCTCGAGGCCGAGCCGCTGGCGCTTGCCCTGGGCGGCGTCTACACGTTCGGTCCGATCTTCAGGGCGGAGCCATCCGACACGAGGGTGCATGCCGCGGAATTCTGGATGATCGAGCCCGAGGCCGCCTTCATGGACCTCGACGACGACATCGCGCTCATCGAGGCCTTCGTGAAGCACATGGCGGGCACCGTCAGGGACCGCTGCGGCGAGGAGATCGAATTCCTGACGAAGTTCGTGGAACCCGGCCTGCCGGGGCGCTACGCCTCCCTCCTGGACTCGGGCTTCGCCAGGGTGACCTACACCGAGGCGGCACGGATACTCCGGGATGCCGGCACAGGGCGGGCAGCCCCTCTCGAGTGGGGCCAGAAGCCCTCCTCTGAACAGGAGCGCTTCCTCGCGGAGGAGGTGTTCGCTAGGCCGGTCTTCGTCACCGACTACCCCGCGTCGTTCAAGCCGTTCTACATGCGCCTGAACGACGACGGCAGGACGGTGGCCTGCACGGACCTCCTGGCTCCGGGCGTCGGCGAGATCGTAGGCGGCAGCCAGCGCGAGGAGCGCCGGGATGTGCTCGAGTCGAGGGCCTCGCAGCAGGGGCTCGACCCGGCGATCTACGGATGGTATTTCGACCTCAGGCGCTGGGGCTCGGCGCCCCATTCGGGCTTCGGCCTCGGCTTCGAGCGGATGCTCATGTACCTCAGCGGGATGAAGAACATAAGGGACGTCCTGCCCTTCCCGAGGACGTTCGGCAGCATGGCCTGACCTCCCGACGGATCCGGTCCTGCAAGATGATGAAAGGCGGATGAGCGAGATGAACGACGCCCCCAGGACAATGGTCACCATAGACGGCAACGAGGCCGCCGCGACCATTGCGCACAAGCTCAGCGAAGTGATAGCCATCTATCCCATCACGCCCTCGAGCACCATGGGCGAGTACGCCGACGAATGGTCCGCCAAGGGCAGGAGGAACCTCTGGGGCACCGTCCCCCTCGTCCAGGAGATGCAGAGCGAGGGAGGGGCGGCCGCGGCCGTACACGGCGCCCTCCAGGCCGGCGCCCTCACCACCACCTTCACGGCCTCCCAGGGCCTCCTGCTGATGATCCCAACGATGTACAAGATCGCAGGCGAGCTCACACCCGTGGTCTTCCACGTATCCGCGCGCGCCCTGGCCTGCCAGGGGCTCTCGATCTTCGGCGACCACGGCGACGTCATGGCAGTCAGGCAGACAGGCTTCGCGCTCCTGGCCAGCAACTCGGTGCAGGAGGCGATGGACCTCGCCCTCGTGGCCCACGCAGCCACCCTGAAGGCGCGCATCCCGTTCGTCCACTTCTTCGACGGATTCAGGACCAGCAGCGAAGTCCAGAAGATCGAGGTGGTCGGCGAGGACGCCATTTCCGCCATGATCGACACCGACGCCCTGGCGGCCTTCCGCAACAGGGCCCTCGACCCGGAGAGGCCGGTGCTCAGGGGCACCAGCCAGAACCCGGACGTCTACTTCCAGGGCCGCGAGACCGTCAATCCCTACTATCTCGCGGTGCCCGGCATCGTCCAGGATGCGATGGATCGCTTCGCGTCGCTCACCGGCCGGGCCTACAGGCTCTTCGAGTATGTCGGCGCGCCTGATGCCGAAAGGGTC
>JAKLEF010000138.1 GCA_022703195.1 Candidatus Fermentibacterota bacterium
AGTATGGTCTTGCCCGCCCGCGGCGGGGAGACTATC
The DNA here is from genome assembly GCA_022703195.1 of Candidatus Fermentibacterota bacterium. Lineage (GTDB taxonomy): Bacteria > Fermentibacterota > Fermentibacteria > Fermentibacterales > Fermentibacteraceae > Fermentibacter. The sequence continues at coordinate 37 of JAKLEF010000138.1, forward strand.
AGGGCGCGCTGCCCCTTCCCCAGCGGGGTCAGGAGATCCATGATGCGGCCGCTGAACTCCTCCGAGTCGTGCTCCAGGATGAAGCGCTCCTTGGGGTAGTAGGGGGTCAGCTCGTCGAAGTTGCGCCGTGTCCTGGCGAGATCGGGGCTCTTCTGGTTGACCGTCTCGACCCTGAGGAGGGCGAGGTACTTCTCGCCTTCCTTGGGCTGCCTGACCTGGCCAGATATCGTGTCGCCCGTCAGGAGTCCGAACCGCTTTATCTGAGACGGGGAGACGTAGATGTCGTTGGTCCCTGGCAGGTAGTTGGATTCGACGGCCCTGAGGAAGCCGTACCCCTCGGGCAGGGTCTCCAGCACTCCCGTCGCGAACTCGAGCCCGTTCTTCTCGGTCTGGCTCTCCAGCATCATCTGGATGAGATCGCGCTTCCTGGATCCGGCGATTCCCTTGATGCCCATGCTCTTGGCGATCGTCTGCAGTTCGACCAGTGTCTTTCCCTCGAGGTCCGAGAGAGAATGACCGTCGAGCGGCTTTTCTACCATTGAGTCCCTCAATCGGTTCGGGTTTATGAGAGATATGGGGGGCGAATGCGCCTGCCCAGCGGCCGTATCCGGGAACCGCGTAATGGAACATCCGTATCTGTCAAGCAGTTTCGGATCGACGGATCGGAAAGTGACCTATTAATTCATTCCACAAGACGAAGAGTCAAGCCCCTCACTCCGCTGGGCGGAGTGAGGCAGAAGCGACAGTGACTTTGCGAAGCAAAGTCGCGAGAGCGATTACGCCTTTGCTCCATATCCCTGCGCCTGACCCGCCGTGAACGTCAGCCGGGCGCTCAGCGCCCTGCGCAAGGTCCAGCCCCGCCCGGGGCTGGGCGCAGGATCAAGCCCCCGTGCGGGCTTGCGCACAATCCAGTCTCTCCTTGCGAGACTGGTGGCACGCGCCGATTTTGGCGAAGCCAAAATCGGAGTATACTCCCCCCGGAGGCAGTGAAAGGCATGAACAGGCGCAGCTTCTCCCGGATCATCGTGCTGTCGGCCGCCATGGCGGCGGCGGCGGCATCCGCCCTGGCGTCCCTGCGGTACGAGCCGGGCCCGTGGTCCTGGGCGGCCTCCGCCGTCTGCGCCGCTTCGGCAGCGCTCCTGGCCTCGCGCGGCCACAGGGACGGAAACGGCGCATCGACCCAGCGGCAGGCATCCGCCGCCGCCCTCGTCTTCACCGCGGTGAGGCTGACCGGAGGCTTCGGCGGGCCCCTGACCCCCCTCTACTTCCTTCTCCTCGCCTGGATGGCGGGGCGCCCCGTCCACGGGCCCGCATTCGAGGCAGGGATCGCCCTGGGGCTCATCGAGGGGCTGCTCACCGCCTTCGGGGGCGGTCTGATCACCCCCGATCTCACGGGCAGGCTGTCGGCTGCTGTCGTGCCTCTGGTCGCAATGCCGGTTTCGTCGCTCGTGCTGGAATGGATGGCATCGGGCGGCGCGCGCGCGAAAGGTCCGGGAAGCCGGTCCGGGAGGACGGATCCAGGCGGGCAGGATCCAGCTCCCGTCTCGCAGGGCTGCCTGGAACTCGTGAAGTCGGTCGCCCAGGCCGGCAGTCTCGGCGGGGCCATACACTCGACGGCGGCCTGGCTGGCAGGCTCAGGGAACGATCTGACGGTCACCGTCGGCCTCCTGTCCAGCGACAGCGGCAGTCTCGACGTGTACGAATCACTGGGCCCCCTTGCTCAGGGACGTGTGGGCATGAACTTCGACCTCGAGGGCTCGGTGGCGGGCTGGACCATCAACAGCGGCAACTCGATATCGCGCTGCGGCCTCGGGAGCGGCGGGCGGGCCGTCACCACGCTCTCCCGGTCCGATCCATCGGCCGTGCGCTGCGGAAGCTGCTCGGCAGCGCCCGTGGTGATCTCGGGGAAGAGCGTCGGAGTCCTGCTCGTCGAATCCCCCTCGGAGGAGGGCACCGGAACCGGAGCCGAGGGGACGCTCGACCTGGCGGCAGGGCTGCTCGGCCTCTCTATCGAGAAGATCCTCCTGCGCGAACAGAAGAAGGACCTGCAGAGCAGGGACGGTCTGACGGGGCTGCCGCATCCCGTGGACTTCATGGACTTCGTGAGGCGGACCTCGAGGGACGTCTACCGGTTCGGCAGAAGCGTATCCCTGTTCGTGGTGGAGATCGATTCCCTCGAGGAGGTCAACGCCGCGCACGGGTTCAGGGGAGGGAACAGGCTTCTGTCCGCCTGCGGCGAGAGTCTCGGAGGGATGGCCGGCTCCGAGGCGGCTCTCACCAGGCTCTCGGCCTCCAAATTCGCGATCTGCATCCCGGGCATGGACCAGGCCGCGGCGGAGGCGTTCGCCGAGAGCGTCGTAAGGAGCTTCGACGGCATGAAGGTGAAGCTGGAGTCGGGGGAGATATCGCCGAGAGTCGTGGTGGGAGGAGCGGTGACGAGGAGCGACAGGAGGATCGAGTCGCTCTGTGCCGAGGCTTCGCGGGCCATGGTCTCTGCGAGGGCTGTCTCCTCGAGGTTCCAGGTCGCACTCCTGCTCGCATCCGGCCAGAACCACGGGGCTGTCGATCCATGAGGGCAGCGGCGAGGGTGCTCCTGTTCGCTCTGGCAGCGGCGGTCTGGATCCTGAGTTCGGATCCCGCCCCGGATTACATACCGCCCCTCTTCCCATACCAGGACAAGCTCATGCATTTCGTGGAGTTCGCAGCGCTGGGATTCGCCATCTCGCTGAACCGCGACCTGTTCCGGAGATCGGACGGTGCCGCCCTGGCCTCCGGCGTTCTGTGGGCGGGGCTCGACGAGATCCACCAGTCCTTCGTCCCGGGAAGGGACTGCTCGACCGGCGATTTCCTGGCCGACTGCGCCGGGCTGGCGGCTGGTTTCGCGGCCGGGGCTCTCGGGTCGGCCAGGGCTGGCCGCAGGCGCAGGCTTGACCTTATGTTCCGCGAACGGAGTGAAAGCGGCTCTTGACACCGCTTCACCGGCAGGATACGATCTTCAATCGGACAGGGGTCGGTCCTCAAGTTGTTCCCAGGGGTCCATTCAGCCATTCTGACCAGTCGAGAGGAGGTCCCGCGTATGCCTAGAGCCAGGATGATCTGGTTCTGCCTGGCAGTTCTCAGCGCCGCCCTGCTTCTCTCCGCCTGCGGTCCCAGCGAGGCACAGATCCGTGCCAGGGACGAGGCCAGGAGTGCGGCTCTTGCGGCCGAAGCCAGGGCAGCCAGCCTTCAGGCCGAGTATGCAGATCTGACCGAGTCCATCCCCCAGAAGGAGGCTCAGGTCCAGTCACTTCAGCAGGAGCTCGCCGAGCTCCAGGCCGAGTACCAGGCACTCGGCGGCCGCTAGGAGGGGGGGAACGCAATGAATCGCAACTTCGCACTGATCCTTGCAGCGACTCTGTTCCTCGCATCCGGCGCCGTTGCGGGAACCTGGTCCGCTGAAGAGCTGTCCCAGTACACGCACGATGAGATCGACGCCATGGGCAACGACAACCTCCCTCTCCAGATCGCCTATTGGGAGTGGGTCAAGGCCGAGGCCGACGATGTGATAGCCGAGTGGGAGCCCCAGGTTCTCCCTCTGCGCGCCCAGGCCCAGGATCTGGACAACCAGATCGCCAGCCTCCAGAACCAGATCAACCAGCTCAGGGCCGACATCGAGAGGCTCCGCAACTCCGGCGTGACCCACAACATCGTCGAGGGCGAGTGCCTCTGGACCATCGCGTCGTACCACTACTACTTCAACGACGGCACCAAGTGGCCGCAGATCTACGAGCGCAACCGCGATACGATAAGCGACCCCGACCTGATCTACGCCGGTCATACGCTCATCGTACCCGTGCCCATGGTCAGCAGCTACACGGTTGTCGATGGTGACTACCTCGGCAAGATCGCCGGCTACGGCGTCGTCTACGGCGACAGGGGCATGTGGCCCCAGCTCTATGAAGCAAACCGCGGTGTGATCAGCGATCCCAACCTGATCTATCCCGGCCAGGTTCTCACCGTCCCCAGGACCGGCTCGAGGCCTGGTACCACCCGTTAGAAACCTGTCGAGCGGGGAAGCTCCTCCGGTCCCGGGGGAGCTTCCCTTTTCTCGGGAGACGGATCCATCCGGCATGGTAGAAAGCGTCAGGGTCCAGAGGGAGCTCCCGCTCGAGCTTGCGGGCGAGGTCCTCGGCCCCGGCGATTCCTTTCTGCGGCTGATATGCAGCAGGCTCGGAGTCACCGCGGTCTACAGGGACGGCGTGGTGGTGTTCAACGGGCCGGTGGAAGCCGCCGAGAAGGCCGGCAGTGTCCTCGACCGTCTGAGGGAAGACATCGAGACCACCGGATCGGTCCGTGACATCTCTCTCTATACCGCACTGGACTTCCCATCCCCCGGCGATCCCGGCCTGGATCTCCCTGTCCCGGGCAAGGCGGGCCGCGTCTCCCCCCGGACCCCCGGCCAGGAGGAGTACATCTCCGCCATGCGCGGCAGCGAGATCGTATTCAGCATCGGGCCGGCCGGCACGGGCAAGACCTTCCTCGCGGTTGCCGCCGCGGTCGCCTCGCTCCGGGACGGCCTCGTGGAGAGGATCGTGATCACCAGGCCGGCCGTCGAGGCGGGCGAGAATCTCGGCTTCCTTCCGGGCGACCTGCTGCAGAAGATCGACCCGTATCTCAGACCCATCTATGACGCGCTCAACGACACGCTCTCGCCGGCTCGCCTCCGGCGCAGCATGGACAACGGCGTCATAGAGGTCGCCCCTCTCGCCTACATGCGCGGGAGGACGCTCAACAACGCCTTCGTTATCCTCGACGAGGCCCAGAACACCACCCTCACCCAGCTCAAGATGTTCCTGACGAGGCTCGGTTTCAGATCGAGGGCGGTCATCACGGGCGACATCACGCAGATCGACCTCAAGCCCGCGTCGTCCTCCGGCCTGGTCCGCATCCGTCCGATCCTCGACGGGGTCGACGGGATCAGGTTCGTCGTGCTCGGCGAGAGGGACGTCGTGAGGCATCCCCTCGTGCAGAAGATCATCACGGCCTTCGCCCGGTACGAGCAGAGCCAGGGGGAGGCGCCGAATTGACCGGCGGCAGGACCGCCATGCTCCTCGGGCTGGCCGGCGCAGCAGCGGTGGCCGCCGCCTACCTCTTCATCGTAGCGCCCTCCTTCGCCCTCAACGATTTCGAGATCAGGGAGGGCGAGATAGTTCCCGACGGCATCGAAGCCCCGTTCTCCTTCGAGGTCCCGCTCCCCGCAGACGAGATATCTGGGCTCAGGCAGGAGGTCGAGGCGACGGTCCCCCTCTTCCTTTCCTATTCCGACGATGTCTGGCCCGAGGTCCGCGAAGGGCTCTCCAACCGCCTGGACGAGCTCTCGGTGGACAGCGTGGTGATCCAGGGGGCTCTGCGCGAACTCGGGATCATGTACGAGAAGGGCGTCCTGGACCTGGACCGCCTGACCGGGGAGTCCGGGGGAGGTCTGGCGATCGTAACCAGGAACGGGATGGACGGCACCCCCGCTCCTCTCGGCAACGTCAACATCCACGGGCTGTCCGAGGTGGAGGCGGCGTTCGCGTCGACCCTGCGCGGAGGAGGGCTTCCCGACGGGCAGGCAGATTCGCTCTCGGCACTCCTCGCCCCCAATGTCCTGGTGGATGGCGCGCGCAGGCAGGCCAGCATCGAGGAGGCTCTCGCAAGCTATTCCATGGTGGACACCCTGATAAGCGCGGGC
>JAKLEF010000139.1 GCA_022703195.1 Candidatus Fermentibacterota bacterium
ATCTTATGATCCACGACATCGACCTCGTCCTCTCGTTCGTCGATGCCCCGGTCGCGGAGGTGCACGCCTCGGGCGTGGCGGTCCTCACCGACAAGGTGGACATCGCTAGCGCGAGGGTGCTGTTCGGGAACGGCGCGGTGGCCAACCTCACGGCCAGCCGGATATCCAGGGAACCCATGCGCAAGCTCAGGTTCTTCCAGGAGAAGGGGTACGTCTCGGTCGACTTCGCCGGCAGGACCGTCGAGGCCCTGAGGGTCGAGGGCGATTCCATCATCCCGGTGGCCGTGGAGGTGAAGGAGGCGGATCCCCTGACCTGCGAGCTCCAGGACTTCCTGTCGGCCTGTGCGGGCGGCGGCAGGCCCCTCGTCGGCGCCGCCGAAGGCGTCAGGGCGATAAGGGCGGCCGAGCTGATCTCCTCCAGGATGACCCCGGGACCGGCCTGATGCTCCTGATGGTCTCCGCCGGGGAGCCCTCGGGGGACCTCCGGGCGGCGGAACTCTGTTCCGAACTGGCGAAGAGGGCGGACATCCCGTGCTTCGGTCTGGGCGGCGACGCGATGGCCGGCGCCGGCGTCGAGCTGACAGCCCACCTAGCCGACTATTCCGTCATGGGGTTCTCTTCTGTGCTGGCCTCGCTCGGCAGGCTGCGCGCGCTCGAGAAGGATCTGAAGCGGCAGTGCCTCGCCAGGAGGCCCGACGCACTCCTCCTCGTCGACTACCCGGGGCTGAACCTGAGGCTTGCGAAATGGGCGCGGGCGAAGGGCTTCAGGGTCGTCTACTACATCTCGCCCCAGTTCTGGGCCTGGGGGGGATGGAGGCTCCGCGGGATCGCCCGCAGCGTCGACCTGATGATCACGCTCTTCCGTTTCGAGGCTGACATCTACGTGAGGAGAGGCGTGAGGGCGCTCTGGTGCGGACATCCCCTGGTCGATTCCATACCTGCTCCCTCGCCAGGGGGGCAGGCCCTGGCCCTCCTTCCCGGAAGCCGCCCCGACGAGGTCGCGAGGCTCCTGCCCAGGATGCTCGACTGCGTCGATCTGATGAGGGCTTCGGGCGACACCCGGGAGGTGCGCGTCGCCGTATCGCGAACCGTGCCCCGCGAACTCTACGAAGGCGCCGCGCAGAGGCGATGCTCCCTGTCGGACGGGACCGCCGCGGCCCTGCCCGGCGCCCGTGCGGCGCTGGTCTGCTCGGGTACGGCCACCCTGGAGACCGCGCTCCACGGGGTCCCGTTCGTCCTCATGTACAGGACCTCTTCGTTGAACTACCTGCTCGCGAGGCTCCTCGTCAGGGGAGTGGACATGATCTGCCTCGCCAGCATAGCCGCCGGCAGGAGCGTAGCCCGGGAGCTGGTCCAGGGGGATGCCACGGGTGAGGCGGCCTTCGATGCCCTGGCGCCGCTGCTCGCAGATTCCGCCGAAAGGGCCGGTGCCGTCGAGGATCTCGACCTCGTGCGAAAGTCGCTCGGCCCGCCGGGAGCAGCGGCCAGGGCCGCGGAAGGAGTTCTCGACGGACTCGCCGCGGAGTTCCGTGATACGTGATCTCGTCGCGGGCGACAGGGGCTTCGCCGGCCTCATCCTGCTGACCCTGCTCCGGGCCGGCTGGCGGGTGGACTACCGGAGGCCTCCCGCCGGCCGCGCCGGGCGCCCCAGGGGGCTTCCCGTCCTGTACTGCCTCTGGCACGGACGGCAGATCCCCCTCGTGCTGAGCCACCGGCACGAGGGCATCACGAGCCTGGTCAGCCTCAACAGGGATGGCGACTACGTCTCGAAGGTGGTCGAGCTGCTGGGTTTCCCGGTCATAAGGGGATCGAGCTCGCGCGGCGGTCTCGAGGCGCTCCGGAGGATGGCCTCGGTGCTCGGGTCGGGCGTGGACTGCTCCATCACCCCCGACGGCCCCCGCGGACCCGTCTACAAGGCCAAGGCCGGGCTGGTGCAGATATCCAGGCTGGGCCGCAGGCCCGCCGTTCCGATCGCCTCGTCGGGATATCCGGCAGCCGTCCTCCATTCCTGGGACTCCTTCAGGCTGCCCCTGCCCTTCGCCAGGATGGTCGTCGTGGAGGGGCGCGCCGTGCCTCCGCCCCCCAGGGGCGTCACCGCCACCCAGGCCGCGCTCCACATCGAACACGAGATGATTCGCGTGACGAGGCTCGCCGACTTCCTGTCGGGCCCCTCCGGCAGGCTCTTCGAGGCGGCGTCGGAAACAGCCGGGCGCATGCTCGGGCCCGCCGTCGCCGCCGCGATGATCCGCAGGCCCCGGGAGGAGCGCAGGCAGAGGATGGGCATCGTCGCCTCGAGGGCCGACAGGCCGGTATGGATGCACGGCTCATCCGCCGGCGAGATCAACGGGCTGCTCCCACTGGCCGCGCACCTTCGCGCACGGGGCGTGCCCGTCCATCTCACCTGCTTCACTCCGGCAGGCAGGGAGGCCGTCGAGCGGTCCGGAGTGCAGGGGAGCTTCCTGCCCCTCGACAATCCCGACTGGGTGGGCAGGTTCCTCAGGGCGGTCGGGCCAAGGGCCCTCGTCCTCGCCGAGACCGAGATCTGGCCCAACCTCCTGCTGCGCACCCTCCTGGCATCCGTCCCGTGCATCTCGGTCAACGCCAGGGTCTCCGCCGGGAGCCTGCGCGGATACCGGCTACTGGCGGGCGGCTGCGCCGGCAGGCTGCTGTCGTGCTTCTGCGCGGTCCTCTGCAGGACGGGGGATGACGCCGCGAGGTTCAGGGCGCTCGGGGTCGATCCGTCGATCATCGAAGTGACCGGCGATACGAAGGCCCTGAGCGATCCCGGCGATCCCCCCGCGGAATGGAGGGAGAGGCTCGCTGACTGCGGCCCCGTTCTCGTGGCGGGATCCACGCGCCCGGGCGAGGAGGAGGCCGTGGCCGCCGCGGCCAGGGAGGCCGGGCTGTTCCCGGTGATCGCCCCGAGGCATCTCGAGAGGCTTGGGGAGGTCGAAGCTGCTCTGGGCGGACTTGGGTTCCGCACCAGGCGGTGGTCGGAGCCCGGGCCCCCCCCGGATGGCGGCTGCATGATAGTGGATTCCAGGGGCATGCTCTCACGGCTCTACGGATGCGCCACCGTCGCCTTCGTGGGCGGGACGATAGCCCCGTTCGGAGGGCACAACATCCTGGAACCCCTGCTGAGGGGCATCCCCACCGTGGTCGGACCCAACCACGGGAGCTTCGCCCGGGAGGTCGCAAGGGGCGTCGAGATCGGCGCGGTCGCCGTCTCCGACCGGGAAGGCCTCTCCGGGGTGTTTCGGCGGATGATGGGATGCGGGGCGGATCCTTCGGTCATGAGGGATCTGGGCATGTCACCCGGGCGCGAGGCGCTCGGGCGCTTCGAAGAGGCCCTTCGCCGGGCCGGGGTCTGGATCTGAGGCCGTGAGGAGGCCTGACCGGATCCATGCCGCGATCGCCGCGAGGCGCGGGGGATGGAGGCTTGCCGGCGCGGCCCTGTGCCCCGTGGCCGCCCTCTACGGCCTGGCAGCCGCCCTCAGGAGGCGTGCTTCGGCTATGGGGCTCGGGCGCAGGATCAGGGCCGGAGTCCCGGTGGTGAGCATCGGCAACATTGAGATGGGCGGCATAGGCAAGACGCCGGTCACGATCTGGCTTGCCCGCAGGCTGGTCACGGAGGGTTTCCGCGTGGCGGTCGTGGCCAGGGATCTGAACAGGAGGGCGGGGGAGCCGCTCAACGCCTCTCTCCCGTCGCGTTCGTCCGGGGCGGGCGCCCCCTCCGACGAGGCGCTCATGCTTGCATCCGACCTTCCGGGATGCAGCGTATACGCCGGGCCGGACAAGGCGGCGGCCGCGCTCAGGGCGGCTTCGGAGGCGAAGCCCGACATTCTGCTGGTGGACGACGGCTTCCAGCACCTGAAGCTGCACAGGGACATGGACGTGGTCGTCCTGGACTTCGAACACCCTCTCGGGCGGGGAGGGGTGCTGCCGGCAGGCACGCTGAGGGAGTTCCCGTCGGCCCTCGCGGCCGCCGACTGCTTCTGGGTCAACAGGGTGCCCTCGGGGCGGACCCCGGAGTGGCTCGCCAGATCCCTCGCCCTGTTCTCTCAGCGCGCCTCCGTCGTGAACAGCCGCCCGGTCCCCGTGGCCCTCGAGATGCCCGGGGGCGGGAGCGTCGATCCGAGGGGGCTCAGGGTGCTGGCATTCTGCGGGATAGGCAGCCCCGGGTCCTTCCGGGGCACACTGGCTGAAGCAGGGTGCGATGTGGCGGGATTCCTGGACTTCCCCGACCATCACGTCTATTCGCTCTCGGAACTCGTCGGGATGGAGGAGCGCAGGAAGGAGCTGAAGGCCGACCTGCTGGTGACGACCCGGAAGGACGCGGTGAAGCTCGGGACGCCGGGCATCAGGCTCAACATATGTTCTCTCAGGATCGAACTTGAGGTCTGGGGAGAGGCGGACCGCCTGCTGGCGGAGATCGCGGCCCTGGCCGGGAGGAGCGGGGGATCGTGATCAGGAGATGCGACGTGCTGATCATAGGAGGCGGCCTGGCAGGGATGTCCTGTGCGCTGGAAATGCCCGGGTCCGTCAGGGTGCTCCTGCTGAGCAAGATCAATCTGCCGGCCGGCAGCACGAGCCTCGCCCAGGGCGGCATAGCCGCGCCGGTGGGCGCCGATGACAGCACCGACCTCCACCTCGACGACACGATCAGGGCAGGCGGAGGCATGGTGGACGCCGGGGTCGCGCGGGAGATCATCTCGCGCGGGCCCGCCCTGATAGAGAGGCTGGCCTCCTGGGGGGTGCGCCTGGAGGGCGCCGACGAAGGGGTCGGCAGCATGGAGGGCGGCCACAGCCGGAGGAGGGTGCTGCACTACCTGGACAGGACCGGCAGGTGGATCAGCGACCTGCTCACCGGTATGTGCCGTTCCCGCGGGAACATCGAGATCATGGAGGGGGCGTTCGCGATAAACCTCCTGACCGCATCGCGGTCGGAACCCGCCCAGACCGCCGCCGGATCGGACAGGTGCCTGGGCGCCTACGTCCTCGCCGACGGGGAGGTGTTCACCGTCCTGGCATCGGAGACGGTCATAGCCACCGGAGGGGCGGGGAAGGTCTACAGGTACACCTCGAACGACGACTGGGCCACCGGGGACGGGATAGCCATGTCCTGGCGCGCCGGCCTTCCCGTGCGCAACATGGAGTTCTACCAGTTCCACCCCACATGCCTCTTCCACCGGGACCGCAGGAACTTCCTGATCACGGAGGCGCTGAGAGGGGAGGGGGCGGTGCTCCGCAACCTCACCGGCGAGCGCTTCATGGAGCGCTACGATGCACAGAGGCTCGAGCTGGCCCCGAGGGACGTCGTGGCCAGGGCGATAGACTCGGAGATGAAGAGGCTCGGGCACGACCACGTCGTCCTCGATGCGACCGCCCTGGGCAGGAGGGCTCTGGAGGAGAGGTTCCCCGAGGTGACCGAGGGTGTCACATCCGTCGGCATCAGACCCTGGGAGGAGCCGATACCCGTCGTCCCAGCGGCCCATTACTGCGTCGGGGGCGTAGTGGCGGGGATCGACGGCTCGACCGAGATGGAGGGGCTGAGGGTGGTGGGCGAGGCCGCATCCACCGGGCTCCACGGCGCCAACAGGCTGGGCAGCAACAGCCTTCTCGAAGCGGGGG
>JAKLEF010000014.1 GCA_022703195.1 Candidatus Fermentibacterota bacterium
AACCGGTGCCGGGGGGCTGCCGCCCCCGGACGGGCGCGTGCTCGTGGTCGACTGCCAGTGGGACGGCCCGCTGTCAGGCGCGGTGCTGCTCGAGATAGGCTGGGTCGTCGACACGCCCTCCGGCCGGGCCCGGCCGGGCGATGCAGCACACTTCGTCGTGCGCCCCGCCGACCCCGGGTCGGTTTCGGACAGGACCCTCGCTCTGACAGGGCTCACCCGGGAGGGCCTCGCGTCCGGCGTGCCCCCCGGCGAGGCTGCCGCCGCGCTGGCGGCTGCCCTCGAAGGCGTCACGGCCGTGGCCGCCCACTCGGCCAGGTACGAGAAGGCGCTCATCTCCCGCCTGCTGGGTCCGGAGGCGGTTCTGCCTCCCTTCTTCTGCACCCTCGAAGCCGCCCGGACGCTCCTCCCGGGCCTCTCCGGCTACGGCCTGAGGGCGGTTTCCGGATTCCTCGGGATCCCGCCTCCCGCGAGGAAGCGGGTGGAGGACCAGGTCGAGGCAACGAGGCTCGTCCTTCGTGCTCTCTCGAACCCGCCCCCCGGAGGCGCAGCCGTGGAGACCCACGTTCCGGGGAGGAGCGGCCTCCCCGAGGGGTGCTCGCTGCGGATGAGCTTCTCCAGGCTGCGCGCGCTCCCGGCCGGCCCCGGGGTCTACCGCCTCCTCGACTGCGCCGGTAACCCCCTCTACATCGGGAAGGCCGACTCCATACGGAGCAGGGTGCGGCAGCACTTCTCCCGGGCCTCCTGGAAGTCGAAGGACGGGCTCGTGAGCGCGATCTGGGACGTCGACTGGACTGAGACCGCAACGGGGCCGGAGGCCGCCCTGCTGGAGGCCGAGCTCATCCCGGCCCAGCGCCCGATGTCCAACCGCGCCCTGACGAAACTCCCGGAGCGCCTCTGCTGGCTCTCCCCCGACCTGTCCGGGTGCGGGGCCGGACCTTCCGGGGGTCTCACCCTCGGCCCCATGACCGGGGCGCGCGTGTTCGCGGACCTGCTGCTGGTGACCAGCGCGATCGCAGGCTGCCTCCCGGCGGAGCTTCTGTCGCAGAGGCTGGAATGGCTGGGCGAACCTGGCCCCGAAGACCTTGCGCCCGCGCTGGACATGCTCAGATCTGCCGGAGTACCGGCTTCCGGCGATCCGGCATCCGTTCTGGCCTGGGCGGCTTCGCTCGAGGCGCCCGGGGAAGGCACGGAACCGTCATCCCGGGCGGAGGAGACAGCCGCGCGCCTGCTGTCGGTCCTTTCGGGTGCAGCGGCTGCGGCCGCCAGGGCGGCCAGGATCGCAGGGCTGGCGTGCAGCGTTCAGGAATTCGAGTGGAGAGGCCGTTCGAGGATGCTGCGCTTCTGCGCCGGGAGGCTCGTCGAGGCCGCCTGGGGGGACGAGGGAGGCATCCGCGGATCCTGCCGGCCTCCGGGTCACCAGGTATCCGATGCGATGAGCTACCGACGGCTGTCGGTCCTGTCGGGGGAGATGCTCCGGATGGGTTCCGTCACTGGGGGGGCCGGACCGTCGGATCCGGAGCCCCCCGCGGATCACGCGGACGTGGAGACGGGGGTCTAGTCCTCGTCCTCCTCCTCCAGTCCGTCATCATCGTCTTCTTCTTCGTCGTCGCCGGGCTCCTCCTCGTCCTCCCAGGACCAGTCTTCCTCTCCCGGAGGGGGGAAACCGACACCTTCGCCCATCATGTCGTCTACGGGTTCGCCGGGTTCGTCCTCCCCGGCATCCTCATCGATTTCGTCGTCGTCCCCGAAGTCTTCGTCGTCGTCCCAGACCAATTCCAGCCCCCTTTTCACCGGTGCCCGAAATAGCTGAAAACGCCCGGCCCGGGTCAAGAGCCCGGCGAGGCGCCCCCGGCGGGCCGACCGCATGCGTCTGCGGCCCTCCATGAGTCGATCATCCTCCGGGCATGCCCGGCGGCGGAGAAATGTCCGGATATCCGCGCCCTGGCGGCGGCCCCCAGTGAAGAGGAGCCCCCCGGATCGCCCAGCAGGCTCAGCAGGGCCTCTGCAAGCGCGGAAGGATCGCCTGGATCGGTAAGGACCCCGCTCACACCGTCCTCGATGAGTTCCGGTACGCCGGAAAGGCGGGTCGAGACGACGGGGACGCCCATCCCCATGGCCTCCATCAGGGCTATGGGAATCCCGTCCATGTCTCCGTCCGGAGCCTTCACACAAGGAAGGACGGCGACGGCGGCCCTGGCCGTGCCTGCCAGCACCTCGTCGGAAGGCAGCGCCCCCGGGAACTCGACGAACCCGTCGAGGCCCATGCCGGAGGCCTTCTCACGGTACATGCGGAGCCTGTCGCCGTTCCTGTCGGACCCTGCGATGACGCAGCGCCAGCCGCCCTGCCCGGCCTTCATGATGGCGCACGCCTCCAGCAGCACCCCCACGCCCTTCTTGTCGGCCAGGCCGCTGGCCATGCACCAGATCAGCCCGCTCCCCATGCCCGACCACTCCGGCAGGCCCCTCTGCTCTATCCCGAGCCGGTTCACGACGGCCCCCGACCCGGCCCCGGCCCCCCATCTCTCGATGATGAAGAGCCTGTCGAAGTCGGAGATGGTGAAGAGGGGGCATGCCCTCGAGAGCATCAGCCCGACGGCCTCGGGCCTCCTCGGCGTGAAGATGTCGGCGGCATGGACCGTGAGGCTCCAGGGGATGCCGAGCATCCTCGAGGCCCACATCGCCACGGCGGCCGGCTCCCAGGCGAAATGGCTGTGTATCCTGTCGGGAGGGTTCTTCGCGAGCGCGTCGGCGAGCCTCGCGCCGTAGGCCATGAGCGCGGGGCCGGAGACGCGGAAGGCTTCGGCGGCGAGGCCGGCCATCGGGCGGGGGTGCGCGAGGAATGCGCGCGTCGTGCTCAGGAGGGAGCATGCGGCCTGCCCGGGAGTGGGCGAGCCCGTCACCAGCTCCCCTCCGGAGCCGCCCTGCACGGAACCCGGGGGAAGGTCGCCTCCGGTGATCGAGTCTATGTACCGGTCGGTCCCGGGGAGCCAGATCTCGGTCTCGACCCCGAGGGCGCCCAGGGCCTCCACCTCCGTCCTCACGTAGGTCGGCAGGAAGCCCAGCACCATGGCGACCCTCATCGTCCGCGCCCCCGGGCGCCGCATCCCGCGAAGCGTCCGTATATCCCCGTCAGCACCGCGGCCTGCGCCGGCCAGGTGTATCGCGCCAGGGCTGCCGCCCTGCCGTTCCCGCCCATCTCCGTCCTCGCCGCGCCGTCCGAGGCTAGGCCGAGGATGCCCTCGGCGATGGCCCGGGGGCTCTCGGGGTCGATGAGCATCCCGCAGCGCTCCCTGCATATCAGGCCGGCCATCTCCGGCAGGTCGCTGGCGATGATCGGGAGACCGGCCATCATGTACTCGTAGAGCTTGTTGGGCAGCGAATAGTAGTGGTTGGGGCAGGTGTTCTGGAACAGGATCAGGCCGATGTCGGCCGACGCCGTCACGCCGGGCAGCTTCTCCGACGGCACCGGCGGGAGGATGGAGAGCACTCCGTTCACGTCCCTCTCCCTCGCCATGGCAGGAAGCACGCCCGATGTAGCGTCGGGGCCTATCATGACCACCCTGACCGAGCCCACCGGCAGGAGCCCGCAGGCCTCGATCAGCTTCTCGAGTCCTCGCTCGTATGCTATGGCCCCCTGGTACAGCACTATGGGGCCGCCATCCTCGGGGACGCCGTCGAGCCGCCCCCTGGGAGGCAGCTCGGGGATGGCCTCGGGGCAGTTCTCGACGAGCTCTATCCGGACACCCGGGTACATCTCCCCCATGACGCCGATCCTGCCCCGGGTGACCGCGATGACGGCGTCGGCCCGGCGGATCAGCAGCCTCTCGGCAAGCCGGTCGCGCAGCCTTCCGACGGCGCCCGTCTCGCGCAGGTACCTGGCCGAACCGAGCCAGAGCTCGTGCGAGTCGTAGACGAGCCTCGCCCCGAGGAGCAGGGCGGCGGCCCGGGCGGGCATCAGCGTGTCGAGATCGTGGGCGTGCACCACGCATGCCCCCGTACGGAGCGCAGAGGCGAGGAGGCGGACGTCGAACACGGCGTTGCGGAAGAAGTCGGCGGCCCTGCGCCTGGCCCTGCTGTGGCGGAGCCGCGAGAGGACGGCGCGGAAGGGCCCGCGGGGGCTCTGCTCCGAATCGAGGCTGTCCGTGATCGAGGCGGCGGCGGCTGACCTGAACCGCAGCCTCCTGACGGATATCCCGTTCCAGTCCTCCTCGCGCGGAGCGCCCGGCTCCTCCCAGCAGAGGACGGTCACATCCCAGCCCGCGGCCTTCAGGGCCAGGGCCTCCTTCTTCACGCGGGCATCACCGCGGAGTCTGTTCTTGAGCATGAAGCAGGTCCGCAAGGGGGCTCCTTCCGATACGACTGCGAAGGATACTAGAGGCCCCGTTCCCCGGCAATCCACGGCTGGCACACCATGGGCTCCATCGGGTAGAATCCGCCTTGGAGCGCACGGAGGTGTTCATGGAGGCAACGACCCCAAGAGTATACAAGTTCGGGGGCACCTGCATCGCAGACGAGTCCGGCAGGCAGGCGGCGGTGGGGCACTGCGCGAGGGCGCTCTCCGACGGCAGGGGCCTCGTGGTGGTCGTCTCCGCCATGGGCAGGAACGGCGACCCGTACGCCACGGACACCCTCTCCGGCCTGGCGCCGGGCGCTCCGGCCGCCGAGCGCGACAGCCTCCTCTGCTGCGGCGAGATCATCTCGGCTGCCGTGATGGCCGATGCCCTCAGGAGCAGCGGCATCCCGGCCGAGTCGCTCACGGGCTGGGACGCCGGGCTTTCGACCGACGGGCTCCACGGCGATGCCGGGATCAGCAGGATCGACACGGCGCGGATACGCGGGCTGCTCGACAGGGGAGTGGTCCCCGTGGTGGCCGGTTTCCAGGGAGGCGGCCCTGACGGGTCGGCATGCACCCTGGGCAGGGGGGGCTCGGACACCACGGCCCTTGCCCTCGCCGCCGCCATCGGGGCCGGGGAGGCCGTCCTCTTCAAGAACGTCGATTCCATAAGATCGGCCGATCCCGCCCTTGTCGGGAACACGGTCCGCATCGAACGCATCAGCTACGAGGATCTGAGGCAGATGTCCTGGCAGGGGGCCGGCGTCGTCCACCCCAGGGCAGCCGAGATCGCTGGCGGGGCCGGCATCCCTGTCGAGGTCAGGCGCCACTCCACCGGCGAGACAGTCACCCGGATAGAACCCTTCGTCATCAGGGGCGGCAGGTACATCACCGGGGTCGCGTCCGGCCCCGACGTCTCGCGGGTATCGGTGACCGATCCCGGCGGGGGCCCTCCCAGCTCCTTCTACGCGAACGTGTTCGGCGCAGTGGCCGATGCCGGGATCTCCATGGACATGTTCTCGGTGATGGGATCTACGGTCCTCTTCACTGTGGACGGCCCGAGGGCGGCCGACGTCCGTTCCATCCTCTCCGGGATGGGCTTCTCCGTGGCCCTCGAGGGGCCATGCTCCAAGGTCTCGATCGTGGGTGCCGGCATGCACGGGATGAGGGGCGTCATGGCCCGGTTCGCCCGCACTCTCGACTGCGCCGGGATCGAGATGCTGCAGACCGTCGACTCGCATGCGACCATTTCCGCGCTGGTCAGGCGCAGCGACAGGGACAGGGCGCTCGCCGCCCTCCACCACGAGTTCCTGGAGGCCGGATGAGGCTCCTTCCCGTCCTTCTGCTCGCCCTCGTGCAGGGGATCGCGGAATTCCTCCCCATCTCCAGTTCCGGTCACCTCGCCCTGCTCGGAAGGTTCCTCGGGCCCGGCGCGACGGGCGAGGGGGTGCTGATCGAGGTCGTACTGCACCTCGGGACGCTCTGTTCGGTTCTCGTCTTCTATCGGACCGACCTCTCCAGGCTCCTGTCCGGGCTGTCCAGGGGAGCGGCGGATGCCTGGAGGCTGCTGCTGCTGCTTGCCCTGGCCTCCATCCCCGCGGCGGCGGTCGGGCTGATCTTCGAGGACGGCATAGAGAGCGCCTTCTCCTCGCCTCTCCTGGTGGCCGTCCTGCTCGGGATCAACGGCGTGATCCTGCTGGTGTCGGGCCTCCTGCGCGGGAGGGCTCCGGGCGGGAGCGGCCCCGGGCTCCGGCACGCGGTGGCCGGGGGCCTGGCGCAGGCTGTCGCGATCCTTCCGGGGATCTCGAGATCGGGATCGACGATCTCCGCAATGACTGCCTCGGGCATGGCGCAGACCGATGCCGCCCGGTTCTCCTTCCTCATGTCGATCCCCGCGGTGGCGGGTGCAGGCCTCCTCGAGGCCCGGGGGATCGCATCCCTGGATCAGGCCGACATCCCCGTGGCGCTGGCGGGGTTCGCCTTGTCCTTCCTCGCCGGCTGCGCCTCGCTCCGGCTCCTGATCGGCATGCTGGGACGGAACAGGCTCTGGGTCTTCGGTGTATACTGCCTGGTCGCTTCAGTGGCTGCGACGGCCGTCATTCTCACGGGAGGCTGACCCATGTATGCGCTTCTCCTCGCCTGCATGACGGGGGCACCCCCTGCGGGATGGGCCGGGGCATGCGCGGCCGGCGACTGGCCGGGCGCGCTGTCCATCGCGGAAGGCGCCATCGCCGCCGATTCCCTCGATGCCGATGCATGGGCCTGCGCGGCCATCGCCGCCTTCCGGTCGGAGACCGGTTCGAATGCGTCCGTCTGGGCAGGCGCCGCACTCGCGCTCGATTCCCTCTCGCCCCTCGCATGGGCGGCCAGGGGGACCCTGCTCTCGACCACCGACCCGGAAGCCGCCCTCGGGGCGTTCCGCAGATCTCTCGAACTGGATGACCTCTGCATCCCCGCCATCGAGGGGATGGCCGGGGTCATCTCCTCCGCCGGCGACTACGGACTCTCGGTCGATCTCCTCGAAAGGCTCCTGGAGGCCGAACCGTCCTACAGGCCCGCATTCCTGCCGCTGATCGGGGCCCTGGGGATGTCGGGCCGGGAGGAGGAGGCGCTCGCACGTGCCTCGGCCCTCTCCGGCCTCCATCCCGATTACCGTGCCCTCTCTCTCGAGTTCGGCACGCTCCTCGAGGAGGCGGGGCTCCCCGACTCGGCCATGGCGGTCTACACGAGGGCCGTCCCGCCCGGCCCCTCCGGCACCGAGTTCCACAGGCGGATCGGCCTCCTCCACGAGGACCGGGGCGGATTCGGAGCCGCGATCAAGAGCTACAGGGAGGCCATCGCGTCCGATTCGACGGATTCGTGGGCCTTCGGCGAGATCGGCTGGTGCTTCGAGGCGGTCGGGCGGGACGATCTGGCCATGGAATGGTACATGGCGGGCCTGGATGTCGATCCCGGCTACTCCTGGGCCGCCTACAGGGCGGGCCTGCTGATGCAGAACCAGGGGCTTCCAGACTCGGCCAGGACTTGGTTCGGGGAAGCCCTTGCGATCGATCCCGCGATGACCGAAGCCTGGGTGAGCCTCGGGCTGCTGGACGAGAGCGAAGGCCTGCTCGAGAAGGCCGCCGACGACTACAGGAGAGCCCTCGAGCTCGATCCATCCGACGCCTGGACCTGGGGCGAGCTGGGGTACGTCTGCTACAATCTCGGGAGCACGGCCGAAGCCGCCGCTGCATACGAGATGGCGGTCGGGATCGACTCCTCCTACCAGTGGGGATGGGAGCAGCGCGGCCTGCTCTACGAGGAGGAGGGCGAACCCGGCCTCGCCGCCTCGTGGTACCGCGCGGCCATCGGGGCCGCACCCCAGAGCGCGTGGCTGTACGGCGAGCTGGGAATGCTGCTGGAGGATGCCGGCGATGCCGACTCGGCCGAAGCTGTCTATCTCGAGGCGCTCTCGATCGACAGCCTGTACTCCTTCGGGCTCCTCAGGCTCGCCCGCATCGAGCGCAGGACGGGCTCGCCCGAAGCTGCGCTCGGCTATCTCGAGAGGTACATGGGGGCATCGGGCGACATGGGCATGGCCCTGCTGGAGTCGGCCTCGATCCGTCGAGGGATGGGAGAGGCCGGACAGGCCGACAGCCTGGAGGCCCTGGCCATGGAGTACGATCCCGCGTCGGCCGAGAACCTGGCATGGAGCCTCCACTACAACGGGATGACCGATGAGGCCGTAGCCGCTGGGATCTTCGCCTGCTCGAAGGCGCCCGGCGACCCCGTGATCCTCGTCTCGATCTGCGACATGCTGTCGGCCGCAGGCAGGTTCCCGGTCGCGGACAGCCTCTGCAGGGCCGCCACAGGCGCCTTCCCGGGGGATGCGGCGGTGTGGAGGGCCCGGGGGACGGTCCTCGGCACGGCCGAGATGTACGCAGAGGCCGAAGAGGCCCTGACGGCATCGTTCCTGCTCGACAGCGCATCCTACGAGACCGCGAGCCTCCTGGGCGAGGCGCTCCTCTTCCAGGACAGGTACGCCGAAGCGGAGGAATGGCTCGAACGCTCGCTCGAGCTCGATCCCGAGGCGGTGTTCTCGATCTGCTACCTCGGGCTCATCCGCGAGAGGATGGGCGATCCGTCGGGGGCCCTCGACCGCTACCTGGAGGCTCTCAGGATCTCCCCCGGCTATTCCTACGCAGAGGATCGGATACGGTACGTCTCCGACCCGTCGTACGACGTGGACTACTGGAGGACGGAGTCGAGGCCGTTCTCGGCGTCGATCTGGGCCGACCTGTCCTTCGAGAGGGG
The DNA here is from genome assembly GCA_022703195.1 of Candidatus Fermentibacterota bacterium. Classification (GTDB taxonomy): domain Bacteria; phylum Fermentibacterota; class Fermentibacteria; order Fermentibacterales; family Fermentibacteraceae; genus Fermentibacter. The sequence continues at coordinate 8,627 of JAKLEF010000014.1, forward strand.
CAACGGCGAGGAGAGCAGCTACCAGGGCGGCGCCGAGGCATCCTGGATCTTCGGTCCCCGCGGCAGCAGGGTGGATGCCGAGTTCAGGGGCAACCTCGAGAAGGTCTACGTGAGGGAGAGGGAGAACTCCGCCTGGGCGTCTCTGGGGATGGAGTACTTCCTGACCGGCGTGCTGTACGCCAAGGCCCACGGGAGCTGGGACCGCCAGCCCTCCACCGTGAGGCCCTGGCAGGTGAGCTCGTACACTTCGATAGGCTACAGGGAGTGGATCACCGACTGGCTGTACGTGGCGCCCGAGGTCGGGGCCGGCATGGTGACCAGCCAGTGGTACATGGCGGAGAAGAAGACCGACGACTGGACATCGTACCTGTCGCTCGGGGTATGGATGAACCGCGAGGATTCCCTGCTGCCGTCGCTCTGGGTGGGGGCGGGCGTCTACCTCCCGCCCGACGATACCGACAACTACATCGCCAACGGCAATGCGGAGATATCGTTCGATGCCATGGACAGGGTGAGCATCGCCGTGGGATGCAACCTTGACTACACGAACAGGCCGGTCATCCCGACATGGGAGAAGCTCGACTCGGAAGTCTACTCGAGGATCAGCCTCTCGCTCTTCTGACCCGCTCCGCTAGCGCCTGAGCAGCTCCGCGACCGGCCTGCCCAGTATCCGGCGGAACGACAGCCAGGCCAGCCCGGTCGAGACCGCCAGCACGAAGACCAGGCCTGCGGCCATGTATGCGGCGGGGAAGACCGCCAGCGAATCGAGGGCCGACCTGAGCACGGTGGAGAGGGAGAGCAGCGCCTCGCTGACCCCCCAGGCCGTCAGGGCGCCCCCGAGCCCCCCCAGCACCAGCGAAATCGCCGACATGAACAGGATCTGGAAGGAGAACACCGCCGCCAGCTTCTCCCAGGGCGTGCCCAGGGCTACGAGCACCCCGATGGCGAACCTCCTGCTGCGGATGTCCGACACCAGGGTGTGGACCGCGCTCGTGACGGCCGACACCAGTATGGCGAGGGCAAGAGCCGACAGGGCGGTCGTGACGATGGCCACCAGCATCTCGGCCTTCTGTGCGATGCCCCTCCGGGTCTCCGCCCGGAGGCCCAGCGCCTCCGCCCTCCTGACGATGGCGGGGACGTCCTCGGCTCTCGCGGCCGTCACCATCAGCGCGCTGTAGCTCCTCTCCCTCTCGGGGAGGAAGAGAGTGTTCATGCCGTCCACGAACTCGATGGGCACCGCGAGGGCGAACAGGGCCAGGTTGTCGGACGTGGCCACGATCCTCGCCCTGACCGTCACGGGCCTGTGCGCCGACCTGGCTATCGAACTGCTGCCCACGGTGACCTCGCACTCCAGCCCCACCACACCCTCCGGGCTGAGCCCCACCAGGTCGTTCGCCTCGGCGAAACCCGCGTTGTAGAGAAGGAGCAGGTTCTCGCTCAGGACGATGGGCAGGAAGGTGGCGGCGCTGTCGGAGATGTCGTACGACCAGTCGATGCCCTCGAGCACCGAGTCGCCCAGGAACTCTCCCGTCACTCCCTCGATGGTGATGTCGGTGTAGTAGGGCCGGCCTCCGAGCAGGCCCTCGAGATACGCCGGGACGTGCGCGTAGATCTGCGGATCGATCCTCGAGACCTCGGGCAGGGCCGCGAGCGAGTCGCGCAGTGACTCGGTTATCTCCAGCCCGCCCAGCTCGCTCTGGAAGAAGCCGGCCTGGATGCCCGGGGGCACCACCCTCACCTGCTCCGCCGGCAGGTCGCGGGACATGAACCTGTCCAGCACCTTGCCGACGCCGAGGCCGATCGAGATGAAGAAGACGAGGAACAGGGCGGCCGTGAACAGCATGACCTGGCTGAAGAGGTAGTCGCGCCAGTGCCCCCTGTTCCAGAGCCTGATGGCGTAGGCGGTCTCCCTCGTCCTCATGGCGCGCTCCCCCCTTCGGGAGGAACGTTCCTCTCAGCCGGGCGGAGGCGGCCCTCCCTGAGCTCGAGGACCCTGTCGGCGCGGGAGAGGACGGCGCGGGAGTGGACCACCGCTATCAGGGTGAATCCCTGCCTCCTCCTGAGCCCGTCGAGCATGTCGAAGAGGATGTTCTCGTTGTCGTCGTCGAGGCTCGCGCTGGGTTCGTCGGCGAGCAGCACGCCGGGCCGGTTCACGAGGCCCCGCGCCACCGCCACCCTCTGGCGCTCGCCCCGCGAGAGCATCGCTGTCGGGGTCGAGTCGATGCGCACCCCGAGCTGGTCCATGACGTCGATCGCGCTGTTGCGTGCCGATTCGGCGTCCCTGCCCGAGAAGACCGCAGGCAGGATGGCGTTCTCGAGGGCCGTCAGCTCGGGCAGGAGATGGAAGTCCTGGAAGACGTACCCGAGGATGTCGCGCCTCATCGAGGCCAGCCCGGCCGGAGTGGAGGACTTCACGTCCCTGCCGTCCAGCTCCAGCCTGCCCTCGAATTCGAGGTCGTGCGTCCCGAGGATGCCGAGGAGAGTGCTCTTCCCCGTGCCGCTGCGGCCTATGATGCCCAGGAACTCGCCCGGGGAGGCTTCGAGTTCGAGCCCGTCGAGCACGCGCAGGCTCCCGAACGACCTCCCCACGCCTTCAGCCTTCAGGATCGCCCCGCTCACAGGTAGCCTCCCGCCATCAGCAGGAGACGCAGCGACGAGAGCATCTCGCCGGGGGTGAAGCCGGAGTCCTCGATCTCCAGGCGGGCCCTCGACACCTTCCCGTCCTGCCTCACTACCCTGGCCTCGACGCCTATGAAGCCCCCGAAGGACACGTCCAGCCTGGCCGCGGTGGGCTGGACGAGTGATATGAACTCCTCGACGTCGTCCCACCCGTCCACCCAGCTCTCGATCGGCGCCACCCTGAGGAACGATATGAGCCCGGGCGGGACGAAGAGGGAAAGGTCGCCGCCGTCGCCGGCTATCCGTGCGACGGAGGAGTCGGCGCCCAGGCTCCTCGACGGCTCCAGGCCCAGCCACGCGGTCATCACCGGCTGCGGCGACGGGCCCAGGTAGAGGCACGACCATCCGTCCCGCTCCGAAACGGCCCCGAGCACCGCGCCGGTGGCGGAGACGAGATCGGATCTGTCCGCGAGGCTGTCCGCGGTGAACTCCATGTATCTGGAGGCCAGTACGAGCATCGAGTCGACGCCCACATCCCTCGACAGGAGGAGGATCTGGGGTTCGAGGTTGGTCAGGTTGATGCCCGAGACGGTGATGCCGAGCGGTCCGCGGTCGACGAGCTCCCTCAGCAGCCCGGGATCGACGGGCAGGACCCCCTCCGGGAGGTACGCCCACAGCTCGGGCGGGAGGGGCGACTCCACGTGGATGTGGGCCAGCGAGGTCGAAGGGACCATTTCGAGTTCCTGCCCCAGGGTCCGCCCGCCGCAGCCGGCCAGCAGGCAGACGGCGGACGCCGCGAGATACCTCCGGTCGATCATCTCCACCGCCTTTCGCAGAGGCGAATATACAGCCCGGCCGCGCCGCAGGGATGGTCGGGAGCGCTGCCGGGTCGGGAAAGTCAGAGGAGTCGGAAGCGTTTCCGGGGGGGGCCGGGCGGGATGAAGGGATTGACCGCGGGGGGAGCGGCGGTTACGTTCCCTCCGCCGGGGGTGACCGCCCCCCGGTGCGATCCATTGTGTCCAAGGGCTCCCGGGGGGGCAGAGGCCGGTTCCTGCCGGCATTGACGGCGTTCCCCGGGACGCATATGTATCGCTTTCGCGTCGCTGGCGTAGCTCAATCGGCAGAGCAGCGGATTTGTAATCCGCAGGTTATGGGTTCAACTCCCTTCGCCAGCTCCAGATCAGGTGACTCGTGGCGAGGTTCCCGAGCGGTCAAAGGGGGCAGACTGTAAATCTGTTGGCTCAACGCCTTCGGTGGTTCGAATCCACCCCTCGCCACCACCCGTTTCGGAGCGGGAATAGCTCAGCTGGCTAGAGCATCAGCCTTCCAAGCTGAGGGTCGCGGGTTCGAATCCCGTTTCCCGCTCCACGGGGGGTCCCGGTAGCTTCGTATGAATCGGACGCCCACGTAGCTCAGTCGGCAGAGCGCGTCCTTGGTAAGGACGAGGTCACCGGTTCGATCCCGGTCGTGGGCTCCACGGGCTTGGCGGAACTGCACTGCACTGCTGAACGGAGGATCAGAGGAATGGCCAAGGAGAAGTTCGAGAGGTCCAAACCCCATGTCAACGTGGGAACCATCGGTCACATCGACCATGGCAAGACCACGCTCACCGCAGCCATCACCAAGTGCCTGGCCACCCTCAACATGGCCAAGTTCACCGCCTTCGACGAGATCGACAACGCCCCCGAGGAGAAGGCCCGCGGCATCACGATCAACACCGCCCACATCGAGTACCAGACCACCGCCAGGCACTACGCCCACGTCGACTGCCCGGGCCATGCCGACTACATAAAGAACATGATCACGGGTGCCGCCCAGATGGACGGCGCCATCCTCGTCGTCAGCGCAGCCGACGGCGTGATGCCCCAGACCAAGGAGCACGTGCTCCTGGCCGGCCAGGTGAACGTCCCCAAGATGGTCGTCTTCCTGAACAAGGTCGACGCCGTCGACGATCCCGAGCTGGTCGACCTGGTCGAGATGGAGGTCTCCGAGCTCCTCGCCAAGTACGGGTTCGATGCCGACTCCCCGATCATCCGCGGCAGCGCCCTGAAGGCCCTCAACAGCACTGGCGCCGAGGGCGACGCCGATGCGGCCTGCATCTTCGAGCTGATGAAGGCCGTCGACACCTGGATCCCGACCCCCGACCGCGCCGTCGACAAGCCGTTCCTGATGCCGGTCGAGGACGTGTTCTCGATCCCCGGCCGCGGCACCGTCGGCACCGGCAGGGTCGAGAGCGGCAGCGTCAAGGTCGGCGACAAGGTCGAGAGGGTTGGCATCAAGGAGACCCTCGAGACCACGGTCACCGGCGTTGAGATGTTCCGCAAGGAGCTCGACTTCGCTCAGGCAGGCGACAACGTCGGCCTCCTGCTCCGCGGCGTGGCCAAGGAGGATCTCGAGCGCGGGATGGTCATCTCGGCCCCGAAGAGCATCACCCCCCACAACGAGTTCACGGCCCAGGTCTACGTCCTGACCCAGAAGGAGGGCGGCAGGCACAAGCCGTTCTTCGACGGCTACAGGCCCCAGTTCTACTTCAGGACCACGGACGTCACCGGCACGATCAACCTGCCCGAGGGCACCGAGATGTGCATGCCCGGCGACCACATCGAGATGAAGGTGACGCTGATCACCCCGATAGCCATGTCCGAGGGTCTCAGGTTCGCCATCCGCGAGGGCGGCAGGACCGTCGGCGCCGGCAACGTGAACAAGATCATAAAGTAGGGATGAAGTGAGAGTCATAATCACACTGGCCTGCCAGGACTGCAAGAGGCGCAACTACTCCACCACCAAGGACAAGCGCAAGCATCCCGACAGGATGGAGACCAGCAAGTACTGCAGGTTCTGCCGGAAGCACACGACTCACCGGGAGAGCAAGTAGCACCGTGGGCAAGGCTGCAGGGCAGTAGCACAATTGGCAGTGCACCGGACTCCAAATCCGGCGGTTGAGGGTTCGAGTCCTTCCTGCCCTGCCAGCAGCCGAGAGATACCCGGAGGAAGCGATGACTGAGAAGGCCTCGATCGGGAGCTTCTTTGCAAGGATCTGGCGCAGCGTCGTCGACTTCATCCTCGAGGTCAAGGCCGAGATGATGAAGGTCGCCTGGCCGTCGCGGCAGGAGATCGTCGCATCCACCTGGGTCGTGATCTTCGCAGTCGCGATCGTCTCGGCGTGGATCTTCGTGGCTGACCGCGCCAGCAGCATTCTCATGACCGCCCTTCGCAGCGTTCTGAGCTGACGGGCGGGGTTGGGCACCGGTCTCTTATGACTGACGGGGTTGTGGCTGCAGAGGAAGGCCGGAACGCGAATCTGAAGTGGTTCGTGGTCCACGTGTTCTCCGGGTACGAACTGAGGGTGAAGAAGTGGCTGGAAGGCCCTCTGGCCCTCAAGTTCCCCGGCAGGGTGGGCAAGAGCATGATCCCCGTCGAGGAGGTCACGCTCACCCGCGGTGCCAAGAGGACCACTAGGGAGAAGAGGCTCTATCCCGGATACGTCTTCGTCGAGCTCGAACTGAACGACGAGATGGTCCTGGACATACGCTCCATGATGAACGTGAGCGGGTTCCCGCCCATGAACCGGAGCTATCCGCAGCCTCTCTCCGACGAGGAGATGAAGAGGATCATCGGCCAGGCCGACGGCAGGGAGACCCACAGGGTAGTCAGGGTCCCCTTCTCGGTAGGCCAGACGGTGCGCGTCGTGGACGGCCCGTTCAACAACTTCTCGGGCGTGGTGGAATCCATCAACCCGGAGCGGGGACGGGTCCGGGTCATCTTCACGATCTTCGGCCGCAAGGCGCCGGTCGAGTCGGCCAAGAAACTGATGCCCGGCAAGCCGATTTCCGGGGGTGCTGTTCGCCTTTCGCCTGCTGGAGTATGCCTCGGTGTCGCCGAAGGGATTGAAACGGCGCTGGCG
>JAKLEF010000140.1 GCA_022703195.1 Candidatus Fermentibacterota bacterium
ATAGCCCAGCGCGTTCCAGAGGCGGACGAAGCCTTTCTTTCCCTTGAACTCGGCAGCGCTCACGCTTTTTTCTCCAGCAATGGTTTCAAGAAGCGCCCGGTATGGCTGCCCTTGCATTTGGCAACCTGTTCCGGCGTGCCGGCGACCAGGATGCGGCCGCCGCCGTCGCCGCCTTCGGGGCCGAGATCGATGATCCAGTCGGCGGTCTTGATGACATCGAGGTTGTGCTCGATGACCACCAGCGTGTTCCCCGCATCGGCGAGCCGGTTGAAGACCTCCACCAGCTTGCGGATGTCCTCAAAGTGCAGCCCCGTCGTCGGTTCATCCAGCACATACAGCGTGTGCCCCTGCGTGCCGGTCTGCCCCGCGCCCTTGCCGAGTTCCGTCGCCAGCTTCACGCGCTGCGCCTCGCCGCCGGAGAGCGTGGTGGCAGGCTGTCCGAGCTTGATGTACCCGAGCCCCACGTCGTCCATAACCTTCAGGGTCCTGGCCACCGCGGGCATCCGCTCGAACAGCTCCATCGCCTGCCTGACCGTCAGGTCGAGCACCTGCGCGATGTTGTGCTCCCGGAAGGCGACTCTCAGGGTCTCGCGGTTGAAGCGCATCCCCCCGCAGGTCTCGCAGACCACGAACACGTCGGCGAGGAAATGCATCTCGATCCTCTTCACCCCTGCGCCCTGGCAGTCCTCGCACCTCCCGCCGTGCACGTTGAAGCTGAACCGGCCCGGCGAGTACCCCCGCATCTTCGCCGAAGGCAGACCGGCGAACACGGTGCGGATCTGGTCGAAGACCTTGGTGTAGGTGGCGGGATTGGAACGCGGCGTCCGGCCGATCGGGTCCTGGGAGATGTTGATCACCTTGTCGACGTTCTCGTACCCCCTGATGCCCCTGTGCGGCCCCGGCGTCCCGGATGCCCCCCCGCAGAGCTCCGAGAGGGCGGGGAAGAGCGTCTGCGTAACGAGAGAGCTCTTGCCCGAGCCCGACACGCCCGTCACGCAGATGAAGCGCCCGAGGGGGAACGAGACCGTCACGTTCCGCAGGTTGTGGAGCGTGGCCCCGTCGAGAGTCAGAGTGCCGTGCGCCCTGCTCCTGGGGGGTCTTATCCGGCTTATCCGCTCGCGCCCCGTCAGATATCTGCCTGTCAGCGACGCCTCGTCGGCCATGATCCTGGCCGGGGATCCCTCCGAGACCACCAGGCCTCCGTCGGTGCCCGCGCCCGGCCCGAAGTCCACCACGTGGTCGGCCCTCAGGATTGTGTCCCTGTCGTGCTCCACGACGACGACGGTGTTGCCCAGGTCGCGCAGCTTCTCGAGGGTGCTGATCAGCTTCAGGTTGTCGCGCTGGTGCAGACCGATCGTGGGCTCGTCGAGCACGTAGAGGACTCCGGTGAGGCCGCTTCCTATCTGGCTCGCCAGCCTTATCCTCTGGGCCTCCCCGCCCGAGAGGGAGGGGGCGGCCCTGTCGAGGGTCAGGTAGTGGAGGCCGACGTCCATCAGGAAGCCGAGCCTTCCCTTGAGCTCCTTGAGGAGTTCTCCCGCGATGAGCAGGTCGTTCCGGCCGAGCCCGAGTTCCTGGAAGAAGTTCCACGCGTCGCCGACGGTCATGGAGTTGAGCTCGTGGATGCCCCGCCCCGCGACGTACACGGAACGGGCCTCGGGGCGCAGGCGCGACCCTCCGCAGGACGAGCAGGGGGTGCGGCGGAAGAACTTCTCGTAACCGGCCCGCGACCCTTCGCTCGAGGTCGTCAGGTAGAGCCGCTCGAGCCTGGGGATCACGCCCTCCCAGGGACCCTCCCAGTTCCCCCGGCTGTGCTCGCCCTCCCAGGCGAACCTGAGGATCCTCGTGTCGGTGGTGCCCCTGAGGACCGCCTGCTGCTGCTCTTCCGAGAGGCGCTTCCAGGGCGTTCCGAGACTGAAGTCGTACGCCTCGGCGAGTGCCTTGGACAGGGTCGCGGTCCATCCCCTGGGCTCGCCCCAGGGGGCGACCGCCCCGTCCTTGATCGAGAGGGCCGGCCTGGGCACGACGAGGTCGGGATCGACCTTCATCTCGAACCCCAGGCCCGAACAGGTCTGGCACATGCCGGCGGGGTTGTTGAAGCTGAATAGCTGCACCGTGGGGTCGGGGAACGAAATCCCGCAGTGGAGACACGCGTTCTGTTCGCTGAAGAAGGTCTGCTCCCCGCTGTCGGCGTCGACGACGGCCATGCCGCCCGATCCCTCCTTCAGCGCCGTCTCCACCGAACTGGTCAGCCTGGTGTCGATCCCGGGCTTCACGGAGATGCGGTCCACGACCACCATGAGGTCGTGCCTGCGCTTCTCCTGCAGCCTGATCCCCTCGTCGAGGGAGCGGATCTCCCCGTCGACCAGGATCCTGACGTAGCCCTTCTTCCGGAGGTCGGCGAGCAGCTCGGTGTAGGCGCCCTTGCGGCCCTTCACGAGGGGGGCGGCTATCAGGAGGCGGCTGCCCTCGGGCATGGACGAGATCCTGTCGACAATCTGCTGCGCCGACTGCCTGCCCACGCCCCTTCCGCAGGAGGGGCAGTGGAGCTGGCCGATCCTGGCGTAGAGGACCCTGAGGTAGTCGGCGATCTCGGTGACGGTGCCCACCGTGGAGCGCGGGTTGTGGCTGACGGTCTTCTGCTCGATCGAGATGGCCGGCGACAACCCCTCGATGCTCTCGTACAACGGTTTCTCGAGCTGCCCGAGGAACTGCCGGGCGTAGGCCGAGAGGGATTCGATGTATCTGCGCTGGCCCTCGGCGTAGAGAGTGTCGAAAGCGAACGAGCTCTTCCCCGAGCCGGAGACGCCGGTGACGACCACGAGCCTGTTCCTGGGGATCGTGACGTCGATGCCCCGCAGGTTGTGCTCCCGGGCCCCCCTGACGACTATCGCATCCATCCTGCCCGATGACTTCCTTCTTGTGAGTCTCTCCAACGGGTCAGAGCTCTGATCCGGACCCGTAGGAACCGCCCGAGAATCCCGCCGCCGGCCCCGGTCCGACATGCCGATCCGGAGGCTGGGCACAAGAAACGGAATATAGCCTGGGACACGGTTTCTGCGAGAGGCCTGCGGCCCTGCGCCACAATAGCCCCAGTGCGCATCGGCTCCGGTTCCCCGGAGGGGTGACGCGGGCACAACAAGATGTATGACAGCATCATGCGGCTCGGGATGGTTCTGGCAAGGCTGTTGCTGATTGTCTCCAGAGGCCGGAGAACGTCCGGCAGGCATTACCAGGAGAGGCGATGCATCACTGTACCAGAGACTACCGCCGTGGAGAGCGGGCTGTCAGCACATGCCGGGAAGCCTGCGGGTGCGGCCCCGCGGCCGCCGCTGCGGGACACGGTACGCGGAAGCCTGCGATAGACGTCTACCGCGGTGACGGGGCCCTTCACGTCGTGGCCGAAGTGCCTGGATTCTCCCCGGGCGAGATCGACATCGACGTCAATTCCGACTCGCTGCGGATGAGCGGGCGCAGGAGCGCCCCGGGAGAGGGGCTCGGGCGGACCTTCGTCAGGGAGTGCCTGCAGGGCGGATTCTCCAGGTGCGTTGCACTGCCGGGGGAGGTCGACGCGGGTTCGGCATCAGCCGAACTGGAGAACGGAATCCTGCATGTGGTCCTCCCTCTCGCCGGCACCGGCGTGACCGTGAGGATAAGACCGGAATAGGAACACGGGGCGCCGGCCGCGGCCGGACAGCCCGGGAAAGATCGTCAGTGAGAGTGAAAGGATGGTTGCAGTGGGCAAGGTCATAGGGATAGACCTCGGAACCACGAACTCGTGCGTCGCGATCCTCGAGGGCGGGGAGCCGTTCGTCATCCCCAACTCCGAAGGCTTCAGGACGACTCCGTCCGTCGTGGCCTTCACCGACGGCGGGGAGCGCCACGTCGGCGTCGTAGCCCGCAGGCAGGCCATAGCGAACCCGGTGAACACGGTGTTCTCGATCAAGAGGTTCATGGGGCGCAAGTTCAGCGAGGTGGACGCCGAGAAGGCCCGGGTCCCCTACAAGGTGGTCGAGGGGCCCAACGGCGACGCGATGATCGAGATACAGGGCAGGAAGTACTCCCCTCCGGAGATATCCGCGATGGTCCTCCAGAAGATGCGGCAGACCGCGGAGGACTACCTGGGCGAGAAGGTGACCCAGGCCGTCGTCACCGTGCCTGCATACTTCAACGACAGCCAGAGGCAGGCCACGAAGGACGCCGGAAGGATAGCCGGGCTCGAGGTGCTGCGCATTGTGAACGAGCCGACCGCGGCTTCGCTCGCCTACGGGCTCGACAAGAAGGGCATCAGCAAGACCGTGGCCGTGTTCGACCTCGGCGGCGGCACATTCGACATCTCCATCCTCGAGATCGCCGAGGGCGTGTTCGAGGTGAGGTCCACGAACGGCGACACCCATCTCGGCGGCGACGACTTCGACCTCAGGATCATCGACTGGCTGGTGGAGGAGTTCAGGAAGCAGGAGGGCGTCGATCTCTCCCGCGATCCGATGGCCCTGCAGCGGCTCAAGGAGGCAGCCGAGAGGGCGAAGTGCGAGCTCTCGACCACGCAGACCTCCGAGATCAACCTGCCCTTCATCACGGCCGACTCCTCCGGCCCGAAGCACATGATCATGAAGCTGACCAGGGCGAAACTCGAGCAGCTCGTGGACGACCTGGTGGAGAGGACCAGGAAGCCCTGCCTCGATGCGCTCAGGGACGCGAAGATCGATCCCGGCAAGCTCGACGAGGTGATCCTCGTGGGCGGGCAGACCAGGATGCCCCTCGTGCAGAAGATCGCCGGCGAGATATTCGGCCGCGAGCCGCACAGGGGAGTCAACCCCGACGAGGTGGTGGCAGTGGGCGCCGCCATCCAGGCCGGCGTGCTGACGGGCGAGTTCAAGGACGTCCTGCTCCTCGACGTGACTCCTCTGACCCTCGGCATCGAGACGCTCGGCGGCATCTCCACGGGCATCATCGAGCGCAACACGACCATCCCCACGAAGAAGAGCCAGATCTTCAGCACGGCCGCCGAAGGCCAGACCGCCGTCGAGATCCACGTTCTCCAGGGCGAGCGCAAGATGGCCTCCGACAACAGGACGCTGGGCAGGTTCATCCTGGACGGGATCCCGCCGGCTCCCCGCGGCATGCCCCAGATCGAGGTGACATTCGACCTGGATGCCAACGGCATCGTCCACGTGTCGGCCCGCGACAAGGCCACCGGCAAGGAGCAGAAGATCAGGATCGAGGCCTCGAGCGGGCTTTCCGAGAGCGAGATCCAGAAGATGGTGGGCGAGGCCGAGAGGTTCTCGAAGGACGACGAGCAGAAGCGCCAGAAGGCCGAGAAGAGGAACATGGCCGACTCGCTCGTCTACGAGGTCGACAAGGGCCTGAAGGACTTCGGCGACAGGCTCGATCCCTCGCTGAAGGCCTCCCTCGACTCTGCGTCGGCGGCCGTGCGCTCGGCAAGGCAGTCGGATGACGACCAGGCCCTGGACAGGGCCCTCGAAGACCTCCAGAAGGCCTGGAGCGCCGCCGGAGAGTCGATCCACGCCCAGGCCCAGGCTGCGGGGCAGGCCGGCGCAGGCACGCGCGGCAGCGTAGATTCACGGTGGATACGCGT
>JAKLEF010000141.1 GCA_022703195.1 Candidatus Fermentibacterota bacterium
AGGCCGGGTTCGGCCTCGTCGGGAGGAACGGCTCCATACTCGAATCCGAGCTCGGAGCAGAACCGCCTCCTCACCGCGTCCCTCACCCTCGACAGCTGCACCTGCTCCGTTCCGCAGGCAAGGAAGACAGATCCCGGGCCTGACTTCCCGATGCTGTCCATGAAGCCCTGAAGCGAAGAAGCCTTCAACAATCCCTCCGCAGGCTTGCCCTGCCGACCTCCCGTCCTTATTGTTGCGGATCAATCCGGACGGCGGCCAACAATCGGGAGATAAAGATGCTGACCTGGTTTCGAGACAACGCGAAGATATTCCTGATAGCCATAATTGTCACTTTCGTGGTCCTCATCTTCGTCGACTGGGGCACCGGCCGCAACAGGAACAGGGGTGGGGTGCTCGGCGCGATCGCACGGGTCGATGGACAGGATGTCCCGCCCGAGGAGTACGACGCCAGCATATCCTCCATGTACACGAGGCTCGAGAGCCAGATGCAGGCCGCGGGCCACCCCGACCCCCAGTCTGAGCTGTCGGCCATGTCGTACAGGATCCAGGATGCAGCCTTCGACGAGATGGTGGACAACCGGCTCCGCGACGCCTATCTGCGCAGGATCCACTGGAGCATGCCCGACGATGTGTCGGGCGAGGCATACATAAGGGCCATCCTCGAGATGATGGGCACCACCGACGTGGATGCCGCCTGGCGGCAGTTCTCGGAGACACCCGGGTTCCAGTCTCAGTTCTACCAGAACGTGCTCCAGATGAGGGCGGCCATGTTCCCGGCCGCCGGCCGCATGCAGAACATGGCTTCGCGGGCCGAGCTGTCGTACTTCATCGCATCATCGTACATGCCCGTCACGGCCAGGTTCGTGGCATTCCGGGCCACCCCCCCGATCCCGGGCCCCGAGGAGCTCAGGTCCTTCTACGACTCGCACGCCGAGCTCTTCACCTATCCGCCCAATGCAAGGGTCAGATATGCCGTGATCGCAGTGCAGCCCGGCTCTTCGGACATCGAGACCGCGCAGGGTGTCGTGGATTCGCTCGCCATGTCCCAGTCATCCCCGGACACGATGCTGATCACCCGCGGCAACATGCTCGCCTTCATGGGAGTGGATTCCATCCCGCCGGCCGGCAGCCTCTCACAGGGGTTCACAGGCCTGTCGATGCGCGGAACCGGCGTGCCCTCCGCCCACAGGGTGATGATCACGTCGATCGCTCCTTCAGTGGAGGATCCCGGCGCCGGTGACACGCTCACCGTGCTCCACTGGGAGTCGCCGGTCCTGCCCGGCCGGGATGCGCTCTACGCAACCGTGCAGGGAGTCGAGGACAACATGTCCGGGCTGCTCGCCGGCTCCGTCCCGATGGCCGAATCCCTCATGGTGATGGACTGGGGCGAACTCTACATAGAGGAGAACGGGGCCCTGCCCGAAGGCATCCCGGAGGGCATGAGGGCCTTCGCGCTCGACACAGCCTGGGTGGACTCCATAGGGCCGGTCTTCTTCTCCCCCTCGTACAGGGGCGGCTATCCTGCCCTCATAGTGGCGAGGATGCTCGACAGGAACCTCGAAACGCGCCTCGTGCCGTTCGAGGAGGTCGAATCGTCCGGCGAACTCCTGATGACGGCATATACAGCCGCCGCTGCGGAATCCTCGATGGCGGAGGCCTCGAGGGCCCTGGCGGAGATGGAGGCGTCCGGGGTCTCGCTCGGCATCTATGCCTCCGCCGAGTCGCTCCAGATAGGAACGACTCCGGAGTTCACCGCCCGGGATGTACGCAACGCCTCCCTGTCCGACCCGGAGTCCTACGGCGGGCTGCTCACCAGTGCCGACTTCGCCCTGGCGGCACTGACCGAGCCCCTCCTCACCCCCATCGGGCCGTTCAGGACGGGCGGTGGCGCCATGATCGCCGAGATAGTGAGCAGAAACGAGCTGCCCATGCCCTCCGATCCGGCCGTTCTCGCCCCGATGTACCTCGGAGTGCAGACCGGGCACGGTTCCCTTGCTGTCCTGAGCCTCCTGGACATCCTGAGGGAGGACGCATCGGTCGAGGATCTGAGGGCGGAATTCGAGCAGGCGCTCAGAGAGAGCAGGAACTCGCAGGAGCCCGAACCGGCGCTCCCGGCGGGATACTGATCTAGGACCCTCCGCCGCCCTCCCTGAACAGGAGGGCCAGGAAGAACGGGCCCCCGAGAAGGGACATGACGATCCCGATCGGGATCTCCGCGGGCGCCGCGACCACCCTGGAGACGACATCGGCCAGGAGCAGCACCGCCATGCCGCCGAGCGCGGATGCGGGAAGCAGCACCCTGTTGTCCGATCCGGCGAACCTCCGCATGGCATGCGGCACGATCAGCCCGACGAATCCTACCGGCCCGACCGCGCCAACGGCTCCACCCGCCAGGAGCGAGGCGGCCAGCAGGAGGGCATTCCTCTCAGAACTCACCCTGACGCCTCGTGAGGCGGCCAGGTCGTCTCCCATCGACAGCTGATTGAGCGTGCCCGACCTCGGAAGGGCCAGCGACAGCCCCAGCACGACGAAAGGCAGCAGGAAGAGCGGGACTGCGCCGTCCACGGCCGCGAGGTCGCCCATCATCCACCTGATGATCTCCACCAGCCTGGAGGCGGGGCTGAAGTACTCTACCAGCAGGAGCAGGGAGGCTCCGACCAGGTTGACCGTGACTCCGGAGAGCAGGAGCCTTGACGAATCCCCCCCCCCGGAAGCCCTGGCAAGGGCCCAGACCGCGGCGGAGGCCGCAAGGGCGCCGGCCGATCCCGCTCCGAGGAACACGATTACCGGCATCATCGGCTCCAGGATTATCAGTGCCCCGGCGGCAAGGCTGGCGCCCGCGGAGATGCCGAGCGTGTAGGGCGTGGCAAGGTCGTTCCGCAGCAGGCCCTGCAGGATGCAGCCGGAGGCGGCCAGGGACGATCCGGCCAGCAGCGCGAGCGCGACCCTTGGGATCCTCAGCCTGAGTGCGAGCGGATCGTCCGGGAATCCGAGGGGGCCGCAGGAGAGCGAGAGCAGGACTCCGAGGAGGACCAGCAGGGCGAGGCTGATCCAGAGAAGGGGCCGCCCGCCGGTCTTCACGCCTCGCCCACGAGCAGCGGCACTACCGAGAACCCGCCGTAACCGTCCTGCGAAACCGCGAGGTCGACCCCGAACACGTCGCTCAGGATCTCCCCCGTGCAGACCGACGGCGGAGGTCCGAAGGCCCTGGAGCCCCCTCCGGCCACGGCCAGCACGCTCGTGGCGAACCTGCCTGCTATGCCTATCTCGTGAGTGCTGGCCAGGACCGACACGCCCATCGTCCCGAGGCGCCCCAGCAGCTTCCAGACGTCTATCTGATGACGGAAGTCGAGGGAGGCGGCGGGCTCGTCGAGGAGGAGGAGGATCGGCTTCTGGGCAAGTGCGGAGGCCAGCATCACGAGGCGCCTCTCCCCTCCCGAGAGCTCGCAGAAGGGCCGTCCCGCCAGACCCGCAACCCCGGTCAGGTCCATGCACTCCTCCGCGATACACAGATCGACGGCGCTGTCGGTGCTCCAGGGCTGCCTGTGGGGGTGCCTGCCCAGGAGGACGGTCTCCAGCACTGTCAGCCGGCTGCCGTGGTTGTACTCCTGCGGGAGGAACGAGGCCAGCCTGGCCATCTCGGGCCTCGTGAGGGCCCTCGAATCGGAGCCTGCGATGGTGACCCGGCCCGACATGAGGGTGCCGAGGTTCAGGATGGCCTTGAGGAGGGTGCTCTTGCCCGCGCCGTTGGGTCCTATCATGGCGCAGATGCCGCCCTCCTCGAGGCCGAAGGAGATGTCCGACAGGACGGCGTTCCCTCCATATCCGGCCGACAGGTCCTCGACGGTCAGACGCTGCACAGCGCGCCGATCCGCCTGGCGATGGCCGGCAGCCTGGAGCCCGGGATCATCATGAAATCGTCGAATGCGAAGACGATCATGCCGGGTGGCAGTTCGGCCGCCCCCCAGAACTCCCTCTCCGAGGAGACGATGGATGCGCTGTCACCGGCCATCCCGGGGAACAGGTGGAGTATGAACCCGGGCCTGAGCGCCAGGACGCCCTCCACCGAGACCGACGGGTAGGTACCAGCATCGGGCGCGGCCAGGGAGAGGCCCATCCTCTGAAGGAGGCCCTCGTACCAGGTCCCGTGGCCGGCGAGGGTCATCATGCCGTCGCCGGGCTCGTGCCATATCACCACGGCCACGGAAGGCCCTCTGCCCCCGTTGGTTTCGCGGATCGAATCGAGGGTCGAGGTCAGCCCGGCCCGGTATCCCGAGAGATCGGCCCCCCAGCCGGTTTCGAGGGATTCCACGGAATCCATGACATCCTCGAACGTGTCGAAGCTGAAGGCATGGTATCCGGCCCCCATCAGGCCGCAGATCGACTGCAGCTCGGGATTCCTGCCGACGGAGAGCACATCCGTCGGATCGAGCAGGGCCAGGGCCTCGGCCGAAGGGTCCAGATACCCGCCGAGCCTGGGCACCCCGTCGAGCGCGGGAGGCCACTCCGTGTACCTGTCCACGCCGCAGACGTTTTCCTCGAGACCGCCCTCGCATGCCAGTTCCACAAGGGAGGGGCCGAAGACCGCCAGCCTGGCCTCCCCGACGGATCCCGGATCCCGGCCCCCTCCGCACGCCAGCGCGAAAGGAAGCATGACTGCAGGCGCGGCGGGGATTCTCACTCGCAGTCCTCCGGGAAGAGGATGCCGATCTTCCTCAGCTTTCCGAACGCCCTGGCCTCGAGCTGGCGCACCCTCTCACGGCTCAGACCGAGATCCCTCCCGATCTGGGCAAGCGTGACCGGCTCGGAGCCGTCGAGGCCGAACTTCCTGATTACGATCGCCTTCTCCCTCTCGTCGAGCGTTCCCAGAGCCTTCTCGACCCTCTCGCGCAGATCGCGCCTCACGGCCTCGGAGACGACTCCCGGGCCCTGGGGCGCTCTGCTTATCAGGTCGTGCACGGTCGAGTCGCCGTCCTCCCCCAGCGCCTTGTCCAGGGAAAGCGTCTCCATGGAGGACCAGTGGAGCGCCCTCAGCATCTCAAGAGTGACACCGACCTCCTCGACCAGCTCCTCCTCGGTGGGATATCGCCCGAGGCGCTCGAGGTACACGTGCCTGACCCTGTTCACCTCGCTCTGCATGATGGTGGCGTGGGCCGGTATCCGGATGAGCCGCGAGTTCCTCATCAGGGACTTGAGGATCGCCTGCTTGATCCACCAGACAGCATAGGTAGAGAACCTGAAGCCCCTGTGGAAGTCGAACCTCCTGGCGGCGGATATCAGGCCTTCGCATCCCTCCTGCACGAGATCCATCTCGTCCACCGGGGTGAGCTTGCCGTATCTCCTGGCCCACTTCACCACGAGCCTGATGTTGGCCTCGACGAGTTTCTCCAGGACCCTGGCCTGGTCGACCCTGGCAGCCTCGAAGCGCTCTGCTGCCCGACCGCCGGAGGCGTCCTCGGCCTGCCGGGGGCTCTCCAGCAGGGCCGCCCCCGTCCTCTCGACGAAATCCCAGTTCGGATGGAGCGCCATGACGGTCTCCACCGAGAGGCCTTCATCCTCCATCATGCGGACGGCTCCGGCCAGGCT
>JAKLEF010000142.1 GCA_022703195.1 Candidatus Fermentibacterota bacterium
AAGAGATATGTGCGCGATGAACTCCTGCACTGGCTCGAGAGCACCTTCGGCAGCCTCACCGTCGAGAGGCTCCGCAATGTGGACCTTTCGAACGCCTCGAACGCGGGGCTCGATCCGTCCCAGCCCTTCGTCTCCCGCATGCTGGAGGGAAGGATCCATCCCATGGTGCCCGCCAGGACCAGGGTGTCCCTGATCAGGTCCCTGGCCGACCTGGCAGTAGGAACGGGGCTCACGTACGACGAGCACCTGCTTGCCGAGCAGATAGCGTCACGCGAGGACATAGTCTCGACCGCACTGCCGAACGGGGTCGCATTCCCCCATCCCAGGGACATGCGAAGCGTCTACATGGAGGATGACCTCCTCATCCTCGCCAGGACCGCCTCCCCCGTACCGTTCGGGGCTCCCGGGGGCAGGCTGACCGGGATCTTCTTCCTGCTGCTGCTGCCCTCGCCCAGCGTGCACCTGCACGTTCTGGCCAGGCTCAACAGGATGATCAGGGACCAGGGCCTGGTCGACGCCCTGGAGGAGGCGCCGGGCGAGACGGAGATGCTCGATGCAGTAAGGTCGGCGGAATCTTCTCTGCTGGCCTCCGGGAGATAAGCCTGAGGACCCTGCGTGGTCCGTGGAATGGAGGTTCTATGGGGTTCGCGGGGAGAAGCATCATCTCGCTTCACGACATGACTGCCGCCGATCTCGAAGTGATCATGGACACGTCGGGCAGGATCAAGGCCGGCCGGGAGACGGGTTTCCTGCAGGGCAGGACCATCGCGGTGATGTTCTTCGAGGCCTCCACCAGGACCAGGCTCTCGTTCGAGTCCGCGATACAGCGGAGCGGCGGCACGGTGATAGGCTTCGCCAACCCGGCATCCTCGTCGCAGAGCAAGGGCGAGTCCTTCGCCGACACCATCTCCACCGTCACGGGGTACTGCGACGCGATGGTGATCAGGCATCCCGTCGAGGGATCCGCCAGGCTCGCATCCGACATCGCCTCGGTCCCCGTGATCAACGCAGGCGACGGTGCCAACCAGCACCCGACCCAGACATTCCTCGACCTGTTCACGATGAAGGAATCCTTCGGGAGGCTTGAGGGGCTCCACATCGGGATGCTCGGCGACCTCAAGTACGGCAGGACCGTCCACTCGCTGGCGACCGCCATGGCGATGTTCGGCGCACGGATGACCTTCATCTCCCCGCATACCCTCCAGATGCCTGACATGATCAAGCGCGAGCTCTCCCAGGCCGGCGTCTCCTTCCGGGAGGTACGCCAGCCGGAGGAGGCCGGAGACGACCTGGACGTTCTCTACGTCACGAGGATCCAGCGCGAGAGGTTCGGCGATCCGCAGGAATACGAGAGCGTCGCCCACAGCTTCAGGGTGACCGCCGACACGATCCGCGGGCTGGGCGGCAGGGTGCTCGTGATGCACCCGCTCCCCAGGGTGGACGAGATAGCCGAGGACGTGGACCGGCTGCCGAATGCCATCTATTTCCGCCAGGCCCACAACGGGATCCCGACCAGGCAGGCCCTGCTCGGGCTGGTCACTGGAGGTCTGTCATGACCGAGAGGGCTTACAAGGTCTATTCCATCAGCAGTGGGACCGTCATAGACCACATCCCCACCCCTCTCGCGCTGAGGGTGGTGGAGATCCTCGGGCTGGGGAACGAGGGCATACTGACCATCGGCATGGGTTTCACGTCGAAGAGGCTGCCCGAGGGCAAGGACATCGTCAAGATCGAGAACAAGGTCCTGACCCGCGACGAGACGGACATGATAGCGCTGATAGCCCCGGAGGCCACGATCAACATCATAGAGGGCGGGAAGGTGATCGAGAAGAGGAGGATAAGCCTGCCGGACGGCATCCGTGGCGTGATGAGATGCCCCAATCCCAACTGCGCCACCAACGTGCTGGGCGCCCAGCGGGTCTTCGGCCTCGCCTCGCCGGAAGGGCCTCTATACAGGTGCCGCTACTGCGAGCGCACCACCAAGGTGGAGCCCGACCTGCTCATCACTTCCGCGGGGATCTGATATGCCGGGCCGCACCCACGGATTCCCGGGCCCGCTCGACCGCCGCGATCTGACGATGCTCGCCGCCTGCATGGCCGCATCCGTCGTCCTTCTCCTGTTCCTGGGCGATCTGCCGGTGTTCGGTGACGGCTGGGCCTACGGCTACAGGTCCGCCTCCTGGATCGCGCATCATGGCATGCAGCCCGTGGCGGCCGGAGGGGGACGGGGAGAGCAGGCGATGGGACATCCCACGCTCATGCTCTGTATCTGGGCGCTCCTGATGAATGTCCTGGGCGACACGCCCCTCGTGGCGCACCTCCTGCCGGCATTCCTGACAGGCCTTGCGCTCTGGGGCACCTACCGCTACGGCTCGCTTCTCGGCGGAAGGGCCGCAGGGATGTGGTCGGCGGTCATTCTCCTGGCGAGCCCGCTCTTCCTGGCCCAGTCGATGCAGCCGCTGCAGGACGTAGGATTCACGGCCCTGGCCGTGCTGGCCATGCACGGGTATGGATCCGGCCGCAACGGACGAGCGGCTCTCCTCACGGCCGTCGCTACTGCTTTCAGGGAGCAGGCTCTTCTCCTGGCCGCATCCTTCATGCTGGTGGAACTCGCCAGGAACGGTTTGTCGAAGCCCGGCCGGATCCTCGTCCACCTGCTCTCCCCGGCGGTCCTGGTCCTAACCGGCCTGGGCAACCTGGCGTACAACGGCTACTTCTTCTTCCCGACCTATCTCGGCGACCCGTCCGAGCTAGGGGAAGGATGGCTCCCCGACAGGATCCGGCTGTTCGCCGGACACCTCCTCGCGGGCGACGGCAGGTGGCTGCTGCTGACGTCGGCGATCGCCATCACCCTCGCGAGGCAGGCGCGCAAGGCACCCTCGGTGACGGCCGTGCTGCTCCTGCTCTCCCCCGCGTTCCTCTTCCCGCCCGGGAGGATCATGTTCCTCGCATTGATGGCCGCAGCCGGCCTGCTGGCCGTCCTCAGGCAGGGCAGGATGCCCGATCCGGCAGCCCTGCCGGCGGTCGTCTTCGCCCTCGCCATGATCGCATTCCATGTCCTCGTGGTCACATTCGCGCCAGATCCGCAGCTCGACCTCTTCAGATACATCCTCGCGGCATATCCGGCCGTGATCGCATGCACCGTCGCGCTGATCCGGAACCGCGGCGGGATCAGGATGCTGCATCCGCTCGCCGCAGCCGCGGCGCTCGCCTGCGTGACGGCCGGGACCAGGACCGTCCCGAATCAGCCGGACGCCACCCCTGCCGGGCTGGCCACCGTCTACGACACCAGGGACATTGCCGCGGCGGCCTCTGCGGTGGGAGACACGGTGATCGCGCCGAAAAGCGAATGCGCTCTGTTCGAGAACCCTGCCCTCGGGTTCGTCGATACCCCCGTCCCGTGCCGCAGGCTGGGCGAAGGGACCCTGGACCCGCATGCATCCTACATGGTCTACAGGCCCTGGGCGGATGCTTCGAACCCCGTTTTCGACGAGGCGCTGGCCGGGATGATCGCCTCGGAGACCGTCATGGAGCATGTCATGAGAACTGCTTCCGGAGGGTTCGAGCAGACCCTCTTCAGGCTGGAGCCTGCGAGGTGAGGATCTGCCTGCTCCAACCCCCCAGGCCCGGGGGGCGGGGCACGAATCTCCTGCCGCCGCTGGGCCTGCTCTATCTGGCTTCGTCGCTCGAGAAGGCCGGCCACGAGGTCGCCCTTGTCGACGCCGCCCTGCTGGGGCTCTCGGGAGAAGGCCTCCTCAGGGCTGTAGCGGGCAGGGAGCCCGACATCCTGATGGTATCGGCCTTCACTTCCGATGTCTCCTCCCTGGCCTGCGAGATGCCGCGCCTGAGAGAGGGTCTACCTGCGGGGACGGCCATGTGGCTGGGCGGGCCCCATGCTTCGTGCAGGGGGGCGGCTTCGCTGGATGACCTGCCATGGTTCGACGCAGCCTTCATTGGCGAGGCCGAGGAGACGGCAGTGGCGGCCGTGTCGGCCTTCCCCGCCGAGCCGGACATCGAGGGTGTGATCCGCAGGTCGGCCCCCCGTGGAACCGCGCCGGCGTCGATAGCCGACCTGTCAGCCCTTCCTCTGCCTGCCTGGCACCTGGCCCCGCCGGGACTATACCGGGGGCTGCCCAACGGAGTGGTGCTCAGGAGGTCTCCATATGCCCCCATCCTCACCACGAGGGGATGCCCGTACCACTGCACGTTCTGCGCCGGCTTCAGGGTGACCGGCAGGAGCCTGAGGCACAGGCCGCTTCAGATGGTCTGGGACGAGATCGAGCTGCTCCGGACGCGGTTCGGAGTACGCGAGATCCACATAGAGGACGACAACTTCACCTTCGACCGCGACTACGCGATGGCATTCTGCGAGGAGGCCGCCGCGAGGAACACGGGCCTCCTCTTCTCGACACCGAACGGGGTCAGGCTGGACAGACTCGATCCCGGGCTGCTGTCCGCGATGAAGCGGGCGGGCTGGTACGTCATCCACTGCGGGATAGAGTCGGGGTCGGACAGGATTCTGGCAGGCGTCAGGAAGGCCACGGACACCGCCTCGATCCGCTCGGCGGTCCGCATGATCAGGGATGCCGGCCTCCCGGCAGCCGGGTACTTCATCCTGGGCCTCCCGGGGGAGACGAGGCAGGAGATGCTCCAGACCATATCGTTCGCGAAGGGCATCGGGCTGGCCTGGGCCCACTTCGCCGCCTTCCTGCCCATCCCGGGTTCGGAGGCGGGGGATTCGTATCTGGCGGCCCACGGGATCCCCGGAGGATCCTGGTCGACCTTCCACAACACCGCGTGCCCTGCGCCTCCCGAAGGGATCAGCAGGGCAGGGCTCAAGGCGATCCAGCGCAGGGCCTTCATGTCCTTCTACATGCGTCCCCGCCCCTTCTTCAGGGCGGTATCGCTGCTGTTCCGGGGCAGGCATGCAGCGCGGCTCGCGAGGCGCGCCCTCGAGTATCTCTCGCCGCGTGCGGCGGCCGATGCGGGGTGCGCGGGATGATAGCAGGGAGGACGGTCTCGCTGGTGATCCCCGCCCACAACGAGGAGCAGGGGCTCCCGAGGGTCCTGGCAGCGGTTCCCGAAGGCATCGACGAGGTCATCGTGGTCGACAACGCCTCCACGGACTCGACCGCTGAAGTCGCCGCCTCGTTCGGGGCGAGGGTGGTGCCGCAGCCCGTGAAGGGGTACGGGAGCGCCTACATGGCGGGCCTCCCGGCCTCCGGATGCGAGATCGTCACTACGGCGGACGCCGACGGCACCTACCCGGTCGAGCTCCTGCCATATCTGGTCGACAAGCTCGAGGCGGGCCGCTGGGACTTCGTCTCGGCCCGCAGGGTGGCCGACGACAGGGCCGGCAATCTCGAGAACATGCTGAGGTTCGGCGGGAACGCGATGCTGACTTTCTGGACCGTGGCGCTCTTCTGGAGGTTCATAAGGGACAGCCAGTCCGGCATGTGGGTCTTCCGAAGGGAGGTTTTCGACGGCCTGAGACTCACCAGCAGGGGCATGCCGTTCTCCGAGGAGATAAAGATCGAGGCATGGCGGAAGAGGGGCCTGCGATGCTGCGAGATC
>JAKLEF010000143.1 GCA_022703195.1 Candidatus Fermentibacterota bacterium
TTCGACCCTATCCCGCCTGCGCCCGCGATGCCCGCAATGCAGGCTGAAAGCGCCCGGCGCACGCCGGGCGGGTTGTCGATGAAGACCTCCTCATCGACTCCGCCCGGGCATCCGTGCCGCGAATCCATGCCTCCGCCCGAATCCCTCTCGAGAGCCACGTCAATCCTCCAGCCGCCCGGCCACGATCCCGCCTGCGCCCCCATGTCCGTCGCCATACCGTACTGTACGGCTGACGACCCGACAGTATTGCCACATCCGGCGCCGGAAGCTAGGTTTGATCCGGTATAGCGGAAGCGGAGCCGTCGGGCGAAAGACCCCCCGCCCGCACGGTTCCGCACCTTCGGTCCACACCATCATCGCCTCCGGCGCAGAGTCGCCGCGGGAGCGGAGGTATGCCGTGCCGTCCGTCAAGAGACTCGCCAGCGACAGTTCGAAGTGCATCGGGTGCGGGGCCTGCATGACGGCCTGTTCGACCCTGTTCTTCAAGGTCGACGACCCGGCCAGGTCGTGCATCTCGGTGACCCCCTCCGACAGCGGCTCGAAGATCACGGTCTGCGACCAGACCTGCAGGCTCTGTGTCGCCGAATGCCCCGTGCAGGCCCTGACCGTCTCGTCCCAGGGCGTGGTGATGCTGGACAGGAAACTGTGTGTAGGATGCCTAGCCTGTGTTGCCGTCTGCCCCATCGCCGCGATGAGGCACTATCCCGGGTCGGCGAACCCGTTCAAATGCATCGCCTGCGGCGCCTGCGCACGCAAATGCCCCACTGGAGCTATCGGCATCGTAGTCGAGGAGAGATCATGACGGAAAGCGGATTCGACATCGCAGGGCTCGAGGCGGGCCACCGGCCCGTCTCGGAATTCAGATACGAGAAGAGGCCTGTCGTGAGGGGCTACAACGACAGGACCCTGTATGTGAACGTCGGGGACGGACGCATCGCCGAGAAGCCGGTCTCGGCCGACATGAGGGCCAAGTTCACGGGAGGGAAGGGGTACGGCCTGAGGCTCCTGTGGGATGCCGTGAACCCCTCGACTAAGTGGGACGATCCCGAGAACGAGATCAACATCGCCATGGGGCCGGTCTGCGGGAACACCAACTATCCAGGCTCGGGCAAGTCCCTCGTCGTATCCATCTCCCCCACGACCGGGATCCCGATAGACTGCAACGTCGGGGGCTACTTCGGGCCCTTCCTGAAGTTCGCCGGGTTCGACGCCCTGGAGGTACAGGGCAAGGCCGACAGGGACGTGATAGTCTTCATCGACGGGGACGATGGTGTGGTGAGCATCTTCGAGGCCCCCGGCGAGGCCGTCGACAGCCACGTCCTCGCGGAGCAGATGGTGGCCATGTTCGCCCGCGACGAGAAGGACAGGCAGCACATATCGTCGGTTTCGGCCGGCACCGGCGCCGAGCATGCCCTCATCGGATGCCTGAACTTCTCCTTCTACGACAAGCGGAGGAAGGTGGCCAGGCTGAAGCAGGCCGGCAGGGGCGGCATAGGGACCGTCTTCCGCGACAAGAAGATAAAGGCACTCGTCGTGAGGTATTCCGGTCTCGACGTCTCCTCGAACAACCCTGCCGACCTGGCCGGCCTTCAGGAGACGGGATTGAAGCTGCACAGGGAGATCGTCACCCTCGACGATCAGCAGTGCAGGATGAGGGAGATCGGGACGGCCCATCTCACCGAGATAATGGACGAATACGACCTCCTCCCGACCCGAAACTACAAGTTCGGCAGCAGCCCGGATTCTCCCGGCCTCAACTCCCACGCCTTCTCCGCCATGGTCACCCACGGCCTCCCCGACGGCTGCTGGTACGGCTGCACAATGGCCTGCGCCAAGGCCGCCGACGGGTTCGAACTGGCGACAGGGCCCTACAGGGGGCACAAGGTCACGGTCGACGGGCCCGAGTACGAAACGGTGGCCGGTTGCGGCTCGAACATCGGGGTCTATGATCCCAGGGTCGTGATGGAGCTGAACTTCTACTGCGACACCTACGGGCTCGACACCATCTCCTTCGGTACTTCCACCGCCTTCGTCATGGAATGCTGGGAGAAGGGCGTGCTCGACTCCACCCGCACCGGCGGGCTCGAGATGACCTGGGGCAACGGCCCGGCGGCGCTCGAACTGCTCCACAGGATCGGCAGAGGGGAGGGATTCGGCCTGGTGGCCGGCCTCGGGGTCCGCGGGATGAAGAAATACTTCGCGGAGCACTACGGAGCCGATCCGAAGCTCCTGCAGGACATCGGCTGCGAGTGCAAGGGGCTCGAATACTCCCAGTACGTGTCGAAGGAGTCCCTCGCGCAGCAGGGCGGCTACAGCATGGCCCTCAAGGGCCCCCAGCACGACGAGGCCTGGCTCATCTTCATGGACATGGTGAACAACAGGATCCCGACATTCGAGGACAAGGCCGAGGCGCTCTACTACTTCCCGATGTTCAGGACCTGGTTCGGCCTGCAGGGCCTCTGCAAGCTCCCGTGGAACGACATAGAGCCCGCCGACAACTCGTCCACCGACGAGCCCGCGAAGGTCCCCGAGCACGTCGAGAACTATCTCGCGATCTACAAGGCGGTCACCGGGAACGACCTCGACAGGGACGGGCTGATCCGGCAGTCGGCGCGGGTCTACAACTTCCAGAAGGTCTTCTGCATCAGGATGGGGAAGGGCCGTCGGATCGACGACTGGCCGCCCTACAGGATGATGGGTCCGGTAACCGTCGAGGAGTACGAGTCCCGGGCCGACAGGTACGACAAGCAGCTCAAGGAGCAGGTCGGCATCGACCCTTCGGGCATGGGCACTCCCGAGAAGGTCGCAGCCCTCAGGGCATACCGCGAGGACAGGTACGAGAAGCTGCTGGATGCCGTCTACAAGAGGAAGGGTTGGAACAGGGAGGGCGTGCCGACCGTCGAGACCCTCCACGACCTCGGCATAGACTATCCCGAGGTTCTGGAAGTAGTGAAACCCCTCCTGGTATGATCACCGTGAACGGTTCCCCCCACCCCTGGCGGGAGGGGATGACGGTGAGGGACGTCCTCGAGGAGAGGCGGTTCACCTTCCCTCTCCTCGTCGTGAGGATCGACGGCCGTCTCGTACCCAGGGGCGACTACGCGGAGGCGCAGGTTCCCGATGGTTCCGATGTAGACGTGATGCACCTGATGAGCGGCGGCTGAAGGCCGCGCCCGAAGCCGCCCGTCCGGGTCCTGCCCGGAGCAGGCATGGAGGAGAGATGATCCTGACCCTCGTCATGGCAGCGGTGGTTGCGGGATCTTCGGATATCGACCCCACGGGCGGGGCTTTCCTCTCGGTGGACCTGGATTCGCTGGAGACAGCCGCCAGGGATGCCTATGACGCGTCCGACTGGGAGACGGCGGCATCGGCGTATGTAGAGCTCCTGAGGCACGACACAGGGAACTCCACTGCGATCTACAACGCAGCCTGCTGCTTCGGCCTGATGGGCGACGCCGGGATGTCGGCAGCCTACCTGAGGGCTGCTGCTGCAGCCGGATTCGACGATGCCGGGTTCGCCTCGGAAGACCCCGACTTCGACCCGGTGCGTGAAGACGCCTCGTTCTCCTCCGTGCTCGACAGCCTCATGGCCGTCTCGAGCGAAGACCGGGCCGCGATGGAGTTCATGGTCGAGGTCCCGTGCCTCGTACCGGTGAGGGTGCTCCTGCCGGCCGGCTACACCCCCGGGGCCGCGTATCCACTGGTCATCGGACTCCACGGGTACGGCGGGAATGCGGCCGACTTCCTCGGACTCTACGGCAGGATCGAATCCCCGGGGTTCGTCTTCGCCGTCCCCGAGGCGCCATACTCCATTTCTGCCGGCGGGGATGACGCGTTCAGCTGGTCGACCTGGTCCGGCGCCGACACCATGTCCTATGCCGGATCCATCGAGCTCTCGTCCCTCCTGGTACGGAACACGGCTCTCGAGATGCAGGCCGCCTTCGCTCCCTCATCCACCTGGCTCCTGGGCTTCTCCCAGGGGGCCGCACTCGCGTTCCTCGCGGGCTTCGAGAACGCGGACATCGTGGATGGCGTCATCGGCTTCGGCGGCTACGTCGAGGATCCCGGGCCGTTCCTCTCAGCGCCGCCGTCTTCGAGGGATCTGCGGGTTTTCGTGGCCCACGGGACCTCCGACAGGATAGTCGAGCCCGACGAGGGCAGAAGGGCGTTCGCCCTGTTCGATTCGCTGGGGTGCGACGCCGTGATGGCGGAGTTCGAGGGCGGCCATGGGATCGACGTCGCCACGCTGGCGGAGGCCATCGGCTGGATACAGGAGCAGGTGCTCGAGATGTACGGCGGCTGATCCCCAGGATCCGGAAAAAGCGGGGGGCGGGCCCGGAGGCCCGCCCCCTTTCGTCTACCGGCGGTCAGTCGTTGCGGATGGGCCTGCGCATGGGGCCTCTGTCTCCCCTGTCCTTCTCCTGGGAGAAGTCGACCCGTACGGGCCTACCGTCGATCATGGCGCCATTCATGGCGTCCTTGGCCTTGGCGGCCTCCTCCTCCGTCGCGAAGGTGACGAAGCCGAACCCGCGGGAACGGCCCGTCTCCTTGTCGAGCACCACCCGCGCCTCGCGGACCTGGCCGTGAGGGGCGAATGCGTCGCGGAGGGTGAGGTCAGTGGTCGCCCAGGCGAGACCGCCGATAAACAGTTTGTTTCCCATGAGCACCTTCCTTTCCGGGGTCGAACCCCTGCAGAGACACTACGTGGCAAAGGTTCAACACTTCCGGCCTACCGGAAGATGCTCGGTACGAGCGGCCCGGATGGCTCCGCACAAGGTGCGGGACCATCCATCCCCGAAGGGTCTTGACTGGAAACCGGCGCTGCTGTGTGAGGCGGGCTGCTGGCTGCAGGTCTCGCAAAGACACGGAGGATGATAGGACCAGGCTCTCTTTCCGAACCGTGAACCCGACCGGGGATTGCCCCGGAACCACGCTATGAGCGAGGCACCCGCCCCGCTCGGATAAATTCTCGTCTGTTCCCGCGCGTGCGTCAAGAGGCAATGCGCGCCCCTCCATGGCGATAGCTCAGCCGCCGCCGCCAAGAAGCCGTTCGGCCTCGTCGAGGTCGATCTCCCCTGCTCTCAGGCGACCGAGAACGCTCATCGCGCCGTGCTTTCCAGAAGGGCCAAACCGATGGGCGCCGAGCTCCCTGAACATCTCCTCCACCCGCAGCCTCGCTGTCGGGTAGGACACCCCGAGCTCCCTCTGCACCTCCCTCAGGTTGCCCCTGGCGTCGAGGAAGGCGTCGAAGACGATCCGCCTGTCGCCATCCAGCCTGCATGCCGGGCAGGGGTCGAACTCGCCGGCCACTTCCGAACCGCAGTCCGGGCAGACCAGCTTCGTGACCACGAGAACTCCCGAGCAGGACGGACAGCGGGATGGCAAGCTCCGATCAGGCATCGTCCCCTCCGGCAGCGTGGATGTTCCCGCCCATGGTGGTGGCGGTGAGCCGGTGCTCCCTGTCCAGGCCGGACTCGAACCTGGCCCTCCCGGGGCTGCCGAACGACCTGCAGGCTGCATCTCCCGAGATGGTCCCGCCCATCGTCTCGAGCAGAAGGCCGAGCGACTCCCA
>JAKLEF010000144.1 GCA_022703195.1 Candidatus Fermentibacterota bacterium
CCTGCCCGGGATCCTCGGAAGGCTCGGGTCCGGCGACATCCTCGTCATCACGGCCGACCACGGCAACGATCCGACGACGGCCGGCACCGACCACACCAGGGAGTACGCCCCGCTGCTCTGCTACGCGCCCGGAGCGCCGGGAAGGGCTCTCGGGGACAGGGGGAGCTTCAGCGACATAGCAGCCACGCTGTCGGAGTTCTTCGGGCTCGATGCCGGGCTCCCGGGGATCTCGTTCCTCCAGGGGAAGGGAGGGCCTTCGAGATGACGGATGCTATGGCCGGGGCTGCCAGCGGGTCGATCAGGTTCTGCCATGCCCCCTACTCCGGCTTCAGGGTCGCGGCGGTGCTCGAGGACTCCGGAGGCTGTCTGCACACGGGAGTCAACGTAGAGAACGCGTCCTACGGCCTGTCGATCTGTGCGGAGCGCGCTGCGTTGGCCTGCGCGGTCTCCCGCGGAGCGACTGCCTTCAGGAGGATACTGGTCCACTCCCCCGACGGGAGGGCGGTCCCCTGCGGAGCCTGCCGCCAGGTACTGGCCGAGTTCTGCGGGGATGACACGCCCGTGGTCATCCTTCTCCCGGACGGCCGGACAGAGGAGACCACTCTCGGAGCGCTCCTCCCGGATGCGTTCAGACTGGGCCCCCCGTAGCTTGACGCACCCCGACGGTCGCCCGTATTCTCATTCGGATGCGCGTGCGGGGCATGCCCGTCAGGGGCTCCGGCGCGGTTCACCGTGGCATGGTCCAAGGATGGAGGATCGGATGAAGAAGTTCTCTGGTTTGACTGCGGCGGCTCTTGCCGTGTTCGCGTTCGCATGCCCGGCAGGGGCGGACTGGTCCGACAATTTCGATTCGTACTCCACCGGCGGTCTGATGGGTCAGGGCGGCTGGGACACATGGGAGAGCAACCCGGCTGCAAATGCCTACGTAGTCACGACTCCCAACCGCAGCGCCCCCAATTCCGTCCAGATCACGCCCACGACCGACCTGGTGCACGAGTTCACCGAGACCTCGGGCACGTGGGAGATGAAGGCCTGGCAGTACATCCCCACCGGCACCCAGGGTGACCAGTACTTCATCCTCCTCAACACCTACACCACCGGCGGGCCTTACGACTGGTCCCTGCAGATCCAGTTCAACTGCACCACCACGCAGTTCACGATCACCGATCCGGGCACCTACGTCGGATCCATCCTCTACAACCAGTGGGTGGAGATCAAGGTCGTCATCAATCTCGACGGCGGCATGCAGACGATCTACTACAACGGCACTCTCTGCGAGACCATCCCCTGGCAGCTCACCGGAGTGAACGAGCTGGCGGCCCTCGACCTCTTCTCCGACGGCGGCGGCAACATCTACTACGACGACATATCGCTCGTCGGAACCGGAGCTCTCTCGCCGTCCACCTGGGGACAGATCAAGGCAAGCATCTGAGGATACACGGACCTTCGGGGCGGGGCCGGCTGAACCCGGCCCCGTTTCCTTGCCTGGGCGTCCGTTGCACCGGCCTGCCGGAGGGGGAGATACCTGCAAGGAGATCCATGATGGCTGACCGATCCGGTCCCGGCAAGCTTCCTGAAACACCGAGGAAAGGCCTGTTGAAGGCATCCGCCCTGGCTGCGGGCGCGGCCTTTCTGCTCTGTGCGGCTTCCTGCCGGGAGTACAGGCATGGAGGGCCGTCCTTCCTGCTTGTGATCTACGACAGCCAGAGGGCTGACCATTGCAGCTGCTACGGCTGCGACCGTGAGACGACGCCGACGATGGACAGCCTCGCGGGCGAGGGCACTCTGTTCGCGAGCGCCCAGTCCCAGGCGCCCTGGACCCTGCCGGCGGTGACGACCATCCTCACCGGCCTGTACCCCCGGAGCCACGGAGCCGGAGAGATCGATTCGCAGCTGTACGGGCTCGATCCGGATCTGCCCTTCCTCCCTGTGCTCATGCAGGAAGCCGGTTACCACACATTCGGTGAGTTCTGCATCCCCTGGCTCGGCCCGGAATTCGGATTCGACAGAGGGTGGGACGAGATGGTGGTCTACACCGGCCGCGCCCTGGACGGGCATCTGGAGGAGACTGCGACGCATGTATCGCAGTGGCTGTCCACCATCCCGGGTGACGAGCGGTTCTTCGCCGTCGTGCACGTGTTCGAGATGCACAATCCCTTCGATCCATCACCGCCCTTCGACACGATGTTCGGCATCGACTCCCTTTCGCGGTACGCCGGGACTTCGAGCTTCAGCCTGGACGCGGACAACAGGCCTTTCGACCGCGACGAGGCCCTCTACCTCGAGACACAGTACGACGGAGAGATCCGTATGGCCGACACCCGGATCGAGGGGCTCCTCCGCTGCGTCGGCGAAGCCGGCCGCGGATCGGAGACCGTCGTGATCCTGGTTGCCGACCACGGAGAGGAGTTCATGGAAAGGGGCGGGTACGATCACGGGAATACTCTCTTCCAGGAGATGCTGCACATCCCGCTGGTCTTCCATGGCCCCGGAGTCCCGGCAGGAGTGATCCGGTCCGAGGTGGTCGGCCAGGTCGACATAGCCCCCACCATCCTCGCCCTGGCAGGGGCCCCTGTTCCGGAGGTGATGGCCGGCATCGACATACTGGCTCCCGAGATACCGGAGAGGGCCATGCCCTCGGGGAGCACCCGTTCGAATACGCTCTACTGCGTTCGCTTCGGCGACACAAAGCTGGTTCTCGAATCCGGCGAGGGCGCCACTCTCTTCGACCTCGCCTCCGACCCGGGCGAGATCCATCCGCTGCCTCCCGACAGCATGCTGGTGGACAGCATAGTCAAGTACCTGACCCTGCAGAGGCTCGGCAACAGGTCGGTCGTGCTGGACGAAGATGCGACACGGACCCTGAGGGATCTGGGCTACATCTGAGACAGGGCTGCCATCTTCCCGGGAGCCATCGGCGCGGTCCCCGGACCCCGGGAGGCACTGACAGCCGGACGGCCCGAAGGTCCTCCAGCGATACGGAGACCGGCCGTTACCGGCGATCCCCTGCCTGCACCGGGAGCCGTCCATAGCTTCGCGGACCGCGTCGGCATGGCATTCCTGATTCGCTGAAGCAGAGAGTAATCCCCCCCGGAACGATTCCAGCCGCGTGGGGGAGGATCGCCGTGCAGGGGACCGGCAGGCTTGACGGCGGGGAAGCCGCGGGGTCAGCTTACGCGCCAAATACCGGAAGGAGACGGGATGGACAAGACCGTTCTGGAGATCGAGAAGGGCGAGGATCTGATAAGGCTGGTCCTCAAGGAGTTCAAGGGCAGGCAGTACGTGGACGCCAGGGTCTTCTACATGTCGGAGACCGGCGAGTGGATGCCCACGAAGAAGGGCCTCAGCATGACCCCGGAGATAGCCGCGAAGATCTCGGAGGGGATCACGAAGGCTCTCGAGGAGCTCGGGACAAGGCCGGCCGACGAGAAGAAGGCGGCCGCTCCGAAGAGGACGAAGGCCGCCAAGGCCGATCCGGACTACTGACGCCCGGTCAGCCGCATTCCGAGTAGCCGCAGTTCAGGGCGCAGGCCACACATCCCGACTCGTACTTGAGAGGCCCGCCGCAGTTCGGGCAGGCCCCGGCGTGGTTCTGGAGGTCTTCCTCCAGGGTGACCGTCTCGGGGATGGCCTCGGGCCCGCCGACCGCGCCCTCGACGGTGTCCGTGCGCTGCCCGCTGTGCCATTCCAGAGTCCTGCCTATCGCGTCGGCGCAGGAGAGGATCCGGTCCCCCCCCTGCCAGACCACCCTGTGGCAGCTTATCCCCTTCAGTTCCCGCACGACCGCCTCGAGCGGGGTGTGCGACCTGAGGGCCAGCGAGACGAGCCTGCTTATGGCCTCGGCCTGGGAGGCGGCGCACCCGCCTGCCTTGCCCATCTGCGTGAAGATCTCCACCGGGCCGTACTCGTCCTCGTTGATCGTGACGTACAGGTTTCCGCAGCCTGTCTTCACCCGCCGCGTCACGCCGGTGGTCACCTCGGGCCTCGGCCTCGGCCCCAGCTTCACGGCCTTCGCCGGAGGCGCCGGCTCCACCGAGACGACCCGGGCGCCGGGCGCCTTGCCGATGTTGAGCACCTGGCTGTCCCTGCTCCTGTCACGGTAAACGGTGACACCCTTGCAGCGCAGCCTGAAGGCCAGCCCGTAGACGTCGGCCACGTCCTCCACGGTGGCGGACTCGGGGAGGTTGACCGTCTTCGAGACTGCGTTGTCCGTGTACTTCTGGAATGCAGCCTGCATCCTGACGTGATAGGAGGGCGTGACGTCGTGGGAGGTGGCGAACACGCGCTGTATGTCGTCGGGCACCCCGGCGACCCCGCGGCAGCTCCCCTTCTCCCTGACGGCGGCAAGGATCCCGGGGGTGCAGCAGCCCCTCCTGACGACGGCGGCCTCGAACGCCGGGACCATCTCGGTCAGTTCGTCGCCCTCGTCGAGGATGTTGCGCCTCTCGTACGCCAGGGCGAATGCCGGTTCTATGCCGCTCGAGCATCCCGCCAGGATGCTGATCGATCCCGTGGGGGCTATCGTGGTGACCGTCGCGTTCCTCATCGGCGGGAGCCCCTGCATCTCGAGCGCACTGCCCCTGTAGTTGGGGAAGGCGCCCCTCTCCCGGGCCAGGTCCTCGCTGGCCCTGCGCGCCTTCGAATGCACGAAGGACATCAGCTTCTCGGCGAACTTCAGGGCATCCTCGGAGTCGTAGGGGATGCACATCTCGAACAGGGCATCGGCGAAGCCCATCAGGCCGAGGCCTATCTTCCTGTTCCCCTCCACCATCTTCTCGATCTGCGGGAGGGGGTAGCGGTTGACCTCTATCACGTCGTCGAGGAAGCGGACGGAGTTCCTCACCGTGCGGTCGAGGGATTCCCAGTCGAGGGTCCTCGAGCCGTCTGGTGCGTTCGTGAGGTGAGCCGCGACGTTGATGGACCCGAGGTTGCACGCCTCGAACGGCAGGAGGGGCTGCTCGCCGCAGGGATTGGTGGCCTCTATCCTGCCGAGCTGGGGGGTGGGGTTCGCCTCGTTCATCCTGTCGATGAAGATGATCCCCGGTTCGCCGGAGGCCCATGCGGAATCGACGATCTTCCTGAACACGTCGGAAGCCCGGAGCGTGGACACGGGCTCGCCGGTGCGCGGGTTGTTGAGCGTGAAGTCGGCGTCGCGGTCGAGGCAGTCCATGAATCTGTCCGTGAGCGCGACGGAGAGGTTGAAGTTGTTGAGGATCTGCATGTCGCGCTTGGCGTCGATGAATTCGAGGATGTCGGGGTGGTCGACGGACAGCACCGCCATGTTGGCTCCCCGCCGCACGCCGCCCTGCTTGATTGTCTCGGTGGCCTTGTCGAACACGGTCATGAAGGATATCGGGCCGCTCGAGATCCCTCTGGTGGAGAGCACGACGTCGTCCTTCGGACGGATCCGGGAGAACGAGAACCCCGTCCCTCCGCCGCTCTTGTGGATGAGCGCGGTGTTCTTGACCGCCTCGAAGATGCTCTCCATGTCGTCCTCGACCGGCAGGACGAAGCAGGCCGAGAGCTGGCCCAGTTCCCTGCCGGCG
>JAKLEF010000145.1 GCA_022703195.1 Candidatus Fermentibacterota bacterium
GATTCGCCACCGATCAGGTTCATGAGCATGGCGAATCGCGGGAGGGCCGTAGTGAACATCACCAGACAGATAGAATTTTCCGGGTAAATGGTCTCTCGCTATCCGCCTTCGGTGGATAGCTGGCGACGCCTTCATTTCTGCATCAGCAGAAATGAAGGGCACGTCAGCGGCTTGCCACCTTCCTGATTCACCTGAAAGGCAAGCCGCGAGAGTGCCCGGAGCGTACTTCCTCAGACACGCCCGCAGGGCTATCAACACTCCCCTCAGCCGAAATGAGCAGCCCGACAGTTGTTTCGGCCTCCGAAACAACGAGAGGGCAGGCACACATCAACTTAGAAGCCTATCTGGTCGGCATCCTCATCGCAAACATTGTTCCAGGTAACCGGGCCGATTCCGACCCCCTGGTTCGCCCTGGAGGCTTCCTATCGCCATCGAGCCGTACCAGGTCTGGCTCCGTGCGCTGTTCCAAGTCGTGTCTCTGGATCGGGACAGCAGGTGGTGGAGCACCCTTCCCTACCTGATGATCGCGAACTTCCCCACAGCCAAGTCGTCCGGGGTCCACTCCACGTAGAGCTCCGAGCTCACCAGCCATCCTAATTGGCGAACGCCGCCTCGCTCCTTGAACCTCGGCATATGAGCGGGCTGTGACTGCCGGCCCCTTAACCTGGAAGCCGGCTTTCTTTTTCTTCCTGCGATTCCTAGTGAATACTATGGCAGATCATCAGCCAGGGTTTTCATCATCGGCCGGGAGGGTGAAATGCTGAAGATGCTCCTCGCCATGGCATGTCTCTACTCTCTCTCGCACGCCGACATCCAGGTCACTGAGCTGTTCCGGGCGGAGACGCCCGAGGA
Source organism: Candidatus Fermentibacterota bacterium (assembly GCA_022703195.1). Classification (GTDB taxonomy): domain Bacteria; phylum Fermentibacterota; class Fermentibacteria; order Fermentibacterales; family Fermentibacteraceae; genus Fermentibacter. The sequence continues at coordinate 853 of JAKLEF010000145.1, forward strand.
GCTCGAGGCCGCGTTGGTCGACGGCTACCCCATGCCATGGCTGGCCGAGGTCCTGGCCGACAGTACTATCCCGGAAGAAGACCGCTACTGGCTGGACTGCAGGATGAGGGCGGCGATCGCACAGGAACTCCACCTGTTTTTTGATCGTGAAGGAAACCGAATCGAAGTCGAAGCGGAATGGATAGCTCCGGGCGAGGACTACTGGCGCGAGAACGTGATGGTGAACCTGCTCGAGGAGGGTGAAGCCGAGGAAGAACAGAGAGCGCCAATGTCAGATCTGGAAGGCATGCTCTTCGAAGCGGAGAGCCACCTTCATGCGCCTGTCTATTCCCCTGACAGGCCGGCCATGATGTCATCCGATCCCGGCCTGATCTACAACCTCTATGGCGAACAGGTGGGAGAACTCGCTGTCGTGAACAACGAGGTGGTTCTGTCGCGCGATGCGACAATAGGTGCTGTGCAGAGCGGTGGTAATGAGGCACTAGAACATAGGCAGCGTCAGCCCTATGCCTGCTTCCTGTATCCTGACGGAAGCTTCCTGGAGATACCGTTCGACTCTCTCGGAAGATACCGGGCAGCCGTGAGCGATGACGGGAGCAGGATAGCCTTCGTGTGTACTGAACATTCTTGGTCCGATCCCCATGCTGCGATGATCGCTTACAACAACAGACCTCCAGATGATGTGATCATCGACGCGTACGTCTTCGACCGAGATGGATGCTTGCTCGGCAGGATCACACCAGAAACACCTTTCACTCATTCCTGCTGGCCGAAGATGGATCAATCAGGCCGCGTACTAGCAGCTAACGTATGGGGGGGAGTCGGCATTCTCGATTGTGACAATGGAGCGTTCCGAAGCACGATAGCTCCCATCGGCAACGGGAACAATCTGAATGACTCCCACCTAAGCCCAGACGGAAGTTTTCTTTGCGCAGCTGGCTATTCTCGTGCACTTATCGTGGACATGAAGACACTTCGCACCATCTGGAGACAACCCAATGCAGCGCCCGAGACTCAATCGGTCGCAACATGCTCCAATGGCGCCAGAGTAATCGCTCTTACGACTCTAAGGAAACGGGCCGATTCATGGGATGACTTTGTCTATACGCACTCTGTCTTCGTCGATCGCAAGACATTGATATACGCCGCTTTGGGAAGGGGTGTAGGGCATAGGGAGATGGTCGTATCTCCTGAAGGGAGCTTCCTGGTTACGCAGGGAAGCGGAGGAGGCCGATCCAGCTCGGTTCTTATCATAGACGGCGATGAGTAGGGTGAAGCTTCATATCGCGTTACCACAGTCTACCGCGAGCGTCTTGTCACTGCTTGGCATTTCCACCGGGTGGCCTGTTCCATTCGCTCGAGGGATGTAGTTTCCCAGCCAGGAGCGGGCTTCCAGAGCCATAAGGCTGAGCACCCCTGTTCTGTCTACGCCCCGATAAGGTCGTAGACCTCCGCGAGATGCGACAGATAGGGCATGAGTGTGTTCCAAGATTCCAGAAGAAGGGGCACCACGCTCATTCCCGCAAGGGCGGGAATGAGCTGGCCTGACAGCTGCCCGCCATAATCCAGTACAAACCGACAGGCGGGCAGCGAGAAGGCCCGGAGTGAACTTCCTCAGAAGATGCCCGAAGGGCTATCAACATCCGCAGTGGCGGGAATGAGCAGGCCCGGCAGCGGCTTGCCACCTTCCTGATTCACCTGAAAGGCAAGCCGCGAGAGTGCGCGGATCGACTTCCTCAGACAGATCGAGTATTCCGGGTATATGGTCTCTCGCATGTCTCGAATCCCGCGAAGCGGGATGAGTCCGGCGACAGCATGGTTCGCGAAGCGAACCTGCGAGAGCCTCTTGCAAACAAGCTGGCGACGCCGTCATTTCCGAGTCATCGGAAATGACGGGCCCGAAGGGCTTCGACACTTCCCTCAGCGGGAATTGGCTGGCCTGACACGCTTATCTCCAAGTCATCGGAGATAAGCTGATCCGACAGTGGCTTGCCACCTTTCCGAGCTACCTGCACGGCAAGCCGCGAGAGGATCTGAGCGTACTTCGTCAGAATCCCCCCTGGCAGGCAGCAGAAGGCGGGACGGAGACTCCGATCCTTCGTTGACATGGTCCGGTCATCACCGTATTGCATTCCATGATGATCGAACGTGTGGAAACGCTCTTCCGAGAGAAGCCTGCATGAAGCCGTTATTCTGTCTGTTGCTCGGATCTTCCGCGCTCTGTTCGACGATCTTCGTCCCTCTGGACTTCCCGACTATCCAGGATGCCATAAATGCAGCTGCGGACGGAGACTCGATACTCGTCCTCCCGGGGACGTGGGAGGGCTTCGATTACCAGGGCAGGAGCGTCCATGTGGGGAGCATGGACGGTCCGGAGAGCACGCAGCTTATCTCAGGGGTGACAATCGCGAACGGTGAGGGCCCGGGCACGGTTCTCGAAGGGTTCACGTTCACGATGGAGGTCCTTCCCAGCGGCTCGGCCATGCCCGCACTCCTGGTCGACGGGACCAGCCCGACGATAACCGGGAACATCTTCCAGGGCATCGAGGCCGTCAGCTACGCAACGGGCGGGATCGTCCACGGGGTGGTCGCCAGGCTGCTGGACTCCTCGGCGCTGCTCGAGAACAACACCTTCGTCGACAACTACCTCTGGTGGGACTCGGCACCCCTGGATCGCCCGGGAATGCACGGTGCCATCACCTCCGGACCGAAAGACAGCTACATCAACGGCTTCTGCGTCTACGCAAACAGCTCCGGGGATTCCGCCATCGTGCTGCGGAACAACTCGTTCTGCTCCAACACCGTCACCGGGTTCGGGATCCACCTCTATGGCCTGGCGCTGTACTGCGCGGGGAACGTGATCCTCCAGAACGACCTCTTCTACGAGAATGGCTGTACGATCAACACCTTCTTCCCCTCGACCGGGAACGCGATCTACATGTCGGGCTCCTCGACCGTGCTGATCGAGAACTGCGTGGTCTCCCACAACTACCTGTCCGGATCCAGCAGTTGCGAAGGGATCTCCATCCCCAACTACGCGTCGTGCACCGTCATGAACACGATCATCTGGGACGACTCGATCAGAGATGACTCCGGTTCGGCCGTGATCTCCTACAGCGACGTACAGGGAGGCTGGCCCGGAACGGGCAACATCGACCAGGACCCACTCTTCGTCGCCGGTCCTCTCAGCGGCTTCCATCTCGATCCCGGGAACTCCCCGTGCATAGACGCCGGCAACCCCTCCCCCCTGTACTTCGATCCCGAGGACCCGGAGAATCCCGGCCAGGCGATGTGGCCCGCACTCGGCGGGCTCAGGAACGACATGGGCATCTACGGAGGAGGGGGCGGCAATTCGGTCGGCATCTCCCGGCCGCCTTCGCAGGACTGCGGACGACCATCGATCTCGACGTCACCCGAACCGTTCTCCGATTACACGACGGTGACGTTCAACCTGCCCGAACCGGGCCATGCCACGGTCATTGCCTGCGACCTCTCCGGCAGGTGCGTCTCGACCGTCGCCGACGGTGAGTTCGGAGCCGGGCCCCATTCTGTCGTGTTCTTCGCCGACGGCCTCCCTGCCGGTGTATACCTGTGCCGGTTGCAGACCGGTGAATCCTCAGGTACGGCTCGAATCGTCCTGATCCGCTAGAGTATCTTCTTGCAGGACCGGATCGACCCGGAGCCGCCGGGTCCGCGGCACTGGAGGAGGCGGCGATGACAGGCAGACTCCCGGGATACTTCGCACTGGACAGGTACTCGATAACGGCCGATGACGTCGTCGGGCTCGCCATGCGCTGCAGTCCGTCGGCCATACTGCCTTCCGTGCTGGTGACTCCGGTCTGGAGTCAGGACGACTTCCTCGACGTCGCGGATCTGGTGGAGACCGTGACGCCGGATACCGTCTTCACACTCGAGTACGAAGGCTCACGCGTGACCCTGATCCGTTCGGGGATAGGGGCCCCGCAGACCGGCGACATGATGCTGGCTCTGTCCTGCACGACGTGCAAGAGGGTCGTCTTCGTCGGATCCGTGGGCGGCCTCGTGCCGGGGATGCGGATAGGCGACCTCTTCCTTCCCACCGGATCGGTCGCAGGCGACGGGTTCAGCAGGTATCTTCCCGATGGGTCGATCGCCTGGGCAGGTGCTCCCGGCACCGCCACCCCCGACCCTGCAGTCCTCGAGAACCTCAGGAGCCTCTGCCGGCTGCACTCGGAGGGCATCGACACGACCGTCCACGAGGGCAGGGTCTTCTCGACGGACAGCATCGTGGCGCAGTTCCATCATCTCGGCGAGATGACTCACGACCTCGGCTGCACGGGGATCGAGATGGAGACCGCCGCCGTGTTCAGGGCGGCCTCACTGACCGGCATCTCCGCAGGAGCCCTCCTGCAGATCTCGGATGTCATCCCGGACAGGAAGTCTCTCTTCTCCGGGCGGGACGAGACGGACAGGCGGCGTCGCCGGAGCCTGCGCAGGGGAGTGCTCGCCCGGGCTGCACTCGGGGCGCTGGTGGAGGCCTGACCGGCCGGGAAGCCCGGTTCCGAAAGCGCGGGAACATCGCGCGATGATTCCGGAATCCTCGAACTGCTCGCGTCTCGAACGATGCCGGAGTCTAGAGCTTGACCAGTCTGCAGGAAGTCGTCCTCTCCCCGTCGACGGCCACGGCGAAGTAGATGCCGTTCG
>JAKLEF010000146.1 GCA_022703195.1 Candidatus Fermentibacterota bacterium
TCCTGGCCGGGAGCTCCGATTCGAGGAAGGCCCCGTAGTCCTGCTCCATCGCCGCGGCGAGGGAATCGGGCCTGAGGGTCTCCACCAGCACGATGCCCGGGATGGAACCCCTCCCGGCGCGGCCCGCGGCCTGCATCACGAGCTGGAAGGCCCTCTCCGAAGCGCGGAAGTCGGGGATCGCCAGGGCCATGTCGGCCGAGAGGATGCCGACGAGCGTGACCCCCGGGAAGTCGTGCCCCTTCGCTACCATCTGCGTGCCGAGGAGGACGTCGGCTCCCCCTTCGGCGAAGCGCCCCAGGATCTCCCAGGTGGCGCCGGCCGAAGAGGACGTGTCCCTGTCAAGCCTGAGGATGCGGATTCCCGGCAGGGCGCCCGCGAGGAACGCCTCCACCTTCTGGACCCCCGGGCCCTCGGTGACGAACCTGGTGCAGCCGCACGACGGGCAGTCCCTCGGTGCTTTCGTCCACCAGCCGCAGTGGTGGCACCTCAGTATTCCGCCGCGCGAGTGGTACGTAGGGGCTACGGCGCACTCCGGGCAGTCCTCCCGGCGGCCGCATCCCGCACAGATCCGGGTGGGCGCGAAACCCCTCCGGTTCAGGAGCAGGATCGACTGCTCGCCCCGATGCCAGGTGTCGGAGACCGCCGTCAGTATCTCCGGGGGCACGACGCTGCCGTACTCACCAGGCCTGACGGCTCTTACGGAGGGCATCGGCCTGCCACCCGCCCGTCCCGGCAGCGTGAGGATCCCGTACTTGCCCGAATCAGCGTTGCCCCGGCTCTCGAGGGACGGCGTGGCCGAGCCCAGCACGACGGGCACTCCCTCGAGGGAACCGCGCACCACGGCCAGGTCGCGCGCGTTGTACCGCGGCTGCTCCTGCTGCTTGTAGCTCGAATCGTGCTCCTCGTCGACGATGATGAGCCCCGTGCGTGCGAGCGGGGCGAAGACGGCACTCCTGGGCCCGATGGCTATGCTCTTCGCGCCCGATGCAAGGGCGCTCCAGGCACGGAGCCTCTCGCCAGTCGAGAGCGCGCTGTGCATCACCGCGACCACGCCTGGGAACCGCCGCTCGAACCGCGCGGTGAGCTGGGGCGTGAGGGATATCTCAGGCACGAGGACCACGGCCTGGAGCCCGCGGGCGACGGCCCCGGCGATGGCCCTCAGATAGACCTCGGTCTTGCCGCTTCCGGTGACGCCGTGCAGCAGGAAGACGCCGCCCTTCGCGCCCGAGATGCGCGAGACGGCCTCCTCCTGCCCGGGTTCGAGGTCCGCGACCTCCGCACCGGCAAGCGAGCCCGCAGCACCCGCAGCCTCCACAGGCGAGACCGCAGCGGCCCCCGCCTTCACCACGGCTTCGAGGGAGGCCCGCGAGGCGCCGGCCTCCCGGAGAAGGGCGGCGATCGTGATCCTTTCGTCGCTCCGGGAGAGGATCTCGAGGATCGACGCCTGCGCCGGCGCCTTCCTGCGAAGCCTTTCGGCCATGCCCGCGAGAGCGGCAGGGGGCAGGCAGGGCGTTACGGCCATCCCCGCGGATGTCCTGCGGGCCGGCGCGGGGGAGAGCCTGCACTCGACTGCGCCCGCTGCGGCCAGGGATGACAGGTGCGACATCAGCACCGACCGGGAGGAGAATGCGTAAGCCAGGCCGTCCACCGGGACGAACAGCGAAGCGTCGAGCCCTTCCAGGACAGGATCGCCCGCCGCCGCCAGCCCCGCCGTGCGGCGGACCTCCAGCCGGAGCCCCGCCCCCGCTCCGGGAGGCGAAGCCGAGGCCATCATCATCCCCGGCGGCGCAGAATAGTAGTCGGCCGCCCATCTCACCAGTTCGAGAACGGGGCGCGGGAGGGCTGGAACACAGTCGAGGCGGGACTCCACCGTCTTCACGCCGTCCGCGGGAAGGGAGGGGGAACGCCCCCAGATCCAGCCCGTCAGCTTCTCGCGGCCGAAGGGCACCTCCACGCGGCATCCCTCGAGAACGCCCCCCGCCATCCCCGAAGGGAGCAGGTAGGTGAACGTCCTCCAGACCGGCCTCGGGACGGCTACCTCGACCGCCGTCGCATCAGGCATCCGCGCCGGCCCCCGATAGCGTTTCCCGTCTTGCAGCCGCGATGCCCATCGGGAGCGGGGGAAGGGTCGGGAAGGCCCCGTCCTCGTAGAGTACCCTTCCGTGCACCATCACGAGGCGCACCCGCGAGGGCCAGTCGAGCTCGAGGACGTATCTGACCGGATCCTCGGCCGCCTCCAGCTCCTCAGCCTCCGCTCCGGAGGGTTCGAGGAGGACGATGTCGGCCTGCATCCCCGCGTCGATCCTTCCGTGGCCGGTGTCGAGGATGCGCCCGGCGCCCTCGGTGGCGGCCTTCAGCCAGAGCCTGCCCGCGACGGAGGCCGGCGATCGCATGAACGAGGCAAGGGACATGGCGAGCCTCAGGTCGGAGGACAGATCGAGGCGGTTGTTGCATGCCGCCCCGTCGCTGGCAGGGAAGACCCCGACGCCTGAGGCGAGAAGCGCCGGGACGTCGGCAATGCCGCTGCCAAGCCTCAGGTTGGTCCACGGGCAGTGGACGACCGAAGTGCCCGATGAAGCGAGCAGGTCAGCCTCCCCAGGGGCGAGATGGACGCAATGGGCCAGGAGGGTGCGGGCTCCCAGGAAGCCCCTTGCAGCCAGATATCTGACGTTCCCGCCCGACCCCGCGATAGCCGGGTCGGCGACCTCGGCCGGGCTCTCGGCGCAGTGCGTCGTCCTCACATAGTCGCCCCGAATCCCGCGCACGAACTCCCAGAGCGCGTCGGAGCAGGACAGGGCGAACCTGGGTGCGAGGGCATGCCGCACGAGCCCTCCGCACGAGGCGCGGACCCTGCCGGTCTCCTCCACGAGCCAGGCCAGGTCCCGAGCGAGACCTTCCGGCCCCTCGTCCATCAGCGCGTTGGCCGCATGGGCCCTGATGCCCGAGCGCCTGAGGATGTCCACAGTGACGGCGGAATGCTCTACGTTGCCCATGTCGAGCAGGCACGTGCATCCCGAGGAGATCAGCTCCCGGAGGGACATGATCACAGAGGCGGCGAGGGTGTCGGGAGTGTGCGCGGCCTCGAGGGGCCAGATCCTCTCCCCGAGCCATTCCAGCAGCGTCCTGCCCTCGGCCGTTCCGCGGAACAGGGTCTGGCAGAGGTGGACATGGGGCTGGACGAGGCCGGGGATGGCGATGCAGCGCGCATGCGAGCCCCCGGGCGCCGCCCGGCGGACCGAGGCGATCGCCCCGTTCTCCACTGCTATCGAGAATCCTCCGGACACGAGCCCGGAGCTCCAGTCCATGACGTATCCCGGCCCGAGTTCCATGTCGCCTCCCGAAGGCTCGTCCGGTGCGAACATAAGCGGCCGCCGGGGGGCGGGAAATTGACCGGAGGAGGAAGGAAAGGCGATAATCGCGGGACGTCCCGCATCGAGCGGAACGCATCTTCGATCCGGACGGGGACCCCATGAAAATCGCACCGTTGCTCTGCCTAGCGGTCGCATCAATCGCGTCGTCCGCGGCGTACTCCCTGAGGACCCTCGACAACGGCCTGACGGTGATCGTCTCGCGCGACGAGTCCGCGCCGGTTGTGACGATCTGCATCGCGGTGAAGACGGGTTCGACCTGCCAGACCGAGGCCGACTGCGGCCTGGCCCACTTCTACGAGCACATGTTCTTCAAGGGCAATGCCCAGATACCCGACCAGACCGCCTACAACGCCCGCATGGGCGAACTGGGGATCGTCCAGAACGGATCGACATCCGACGAGATCGTCAGGTACCACGTCACGCTCCCGTCCGAGCGCCTCTCCGAGGGGCTCGAGTTCATGTACTACGCCATCGCGACGCCCCTCTTCGACGAGGACGAGATGGCCGTCGAGCGCAGCGTCATCCTCAACGAGTACCAGCGCGACACGACGAACCCGTACTGGGACTACTGGAAGGCCAGGGAGACGGTGCTCCACCCCTCTGCGCCCTGGAGGGCCAACGGCATCGGGCTGCCCGAGGTGATCACCAGCGCCGACCGCAGCGTGATGGATGCCTTCCGGGCGACCTACTACACGCCCGACAACTGCGCTCTCATCATCGCCGGCAGCGTCGACGAGGACAGCGCCTTCGCCCTGGCGGAGCGCTGGATGTCCGCCTGGGAGCACGGCGGGAGGAGCGACTACGACGAGCTCCCGATGCTGGTCGAGATAGCCCGTGACACCACCGTGGCCATCCCCTCCATCCCCGGCGTCGAGCTCGTGTCCATCGACTACGTCGGCCCGTCGCTCGTCACCGATCCCTCGGCCACCGACGCAGCCGATGTGTGGGGAACCTGCCTCGACATGATGAACGGCGAGTTCTACCGCGACCTGGTGACCAACGGGCCCTTCATGGATGTCTCCGCCGGCTTCTACACGCAGCGGTACGCCCCCGTCATCTCCTTCTCGGGCACGCCGAGGCCCGGCAGGTCTACCGAGGCCGTGCAGGCTCTCGAGCAGGAGATCGACCAGCTCCTCTCCCCGTCCTACTACGACGGATACGACCTGCACGCCGCCACCGAGAGCCTCAGGAGGCACAGGCTCCTCGCGGAGGAGACGTCCTACGACGTCGCCGTCGAGTCCCTGGCGTTCTGGTGGGTTGTCGGCGGCGGGCTGGGATACTACGACACCTACCCCGACAGCCTGGCCCTCGTCACGGTCGACGACGTGGCCGCCTTCCTCGACGAATACGTGGCGGGCAGGCCGTCCGTCACCTTCGTCATGTCTCCCGTCGAGGGGGGGTACGCAGAGTGAGGATTCTGCTGGCGCTCTTCGCTGCCGCTTCGGCGGCCTCCGCCTCGGTGCCCTCCGACGTGATGGAATTCGAGCTCGGCAACGGCATCAGGGTCATCTCCAGGCAGATGCCTTCCACGAACGAGGGACTCGCCGTCTTCCTCGAGGGCGGTTCGAGGACTCTGGACGAGGGCACCGCCGGGATCGAGAACCTCGCATTCGAGGCCTGCCTTATGGGTTCCTCGCGCTACCCGGGCGAGGCATGGCGCTCGCTGATGGACGTCACCCAGGCCAGGATCGAGGGCGTCTACGGGTACGACTTCAGCGCCCTCCGCCTGATGTGCCTGGAGGAGGACCTGCCGGTCCTTCTCGACGCCATGTCCGACTGCCTCATCGATCCAGAACTGGAGGCCTCGGCCTTCGAGCGCACCCGGGACGGCCTCCTGCAGGCGCTGCTAGTCGAGGAGAGCGATCCCGACGAGAGGGTCTGGCGGGTGGCCAACGAGGGCCTCTTCGCGGGCCATCCCTACAGGTTCGACCCCTCCGGGACGGTGGAGACCATGGAAGGCTTCACTGCCGCCGACGTCAGGGCCAGGCTCTCGGAGAGGATGCTCGCTGGGAACATGCTGATAGCCCACGTCGGGCCGACCGGGACGGATGATCTGAGGGAGATGCTCGAGGGCACCTTCGGGCGGATCGCGCCGGGAGGCGGCGATCTGACGCCGCCCCCGCCGTTCGGGTTCTCGCGCGAT
>JAKLEF010000147.1 GCA_022703195.1 Candidatus Fermentibacterota bacterium
TCCTTCCCGTTGTCTTCCCGGGCATCCCCGTCATCGATTCGCGATCCCTGCCGCGCCGTGGAGACTATTCGCGCCTGCTGCTCCTCACCGACTCCTTCAGATCGGCCTGGATGGGATTCAGATCGGGCATCCCGGAGAGGATCGGCCATGCCGGGCAGATGAGGGACCTCCTCCTGTCGCGGCGCATAGCCCCTCCAGCCGGCAGAGGGCACCACCACAGCCTCGACTTCGAGCGTCTGGCCCGCGAGGCCGGTTCCGAGCCCGCGCCGGTGGAGATACCCGGCCTCGAGCCGGGTTCGCCTCCGCACATCGCGGTCTTCCCCGGAGCGGCGTTCGGACCGGCCAAGAGGTGGCACGGCTTTGCCGAGGCCGCCCGGATCGTCTCGTCCCGCACCGGGCTCCCGGCGGTGTTCTACGGCAGCGCCGGGGAGGCCCCCCTGCTCTCGGAGATCCGCAGCGCTTCGGGCGGCGGAGCCCGGACTGCGGCCGGCCTGACCTATCCGCTGTTGTGCGCGGCGCTCGCAGGCTCGCGCATAGCCATCGGCAACGATTCCGGAGGGATGCACCTCGCAGCACTGCTTGGGGTCCCGTCCGTCGTTGTGTTCGGTTCGACCTCCCCGGAGTGGACGGCCCCCTCCGGAAGGAGCGTGACGACGGTGCGCGCGGCCGGATACGCATGTTCGCCCTGCTTCCGGAAACGGTGCCCCGAAGGCGGCGCTCCGCCCTGCCTCGGATCGATCACGGTCGAGGCGGTTGCAAACGCCGCCTCGGCGATGCTCGGGACCGGCCCGTGAGGCTCCTCCTGGTCGACAGCATGGGCATGCTCTACCGGGGCCACTTCGCCATGTCGCGCAATCCTCTGCGGGCTCCCGACGGGATGGTGACGAGCGGGCTCCACCATCTCCTGACCGAGACGATCACGCTGCTCGCCCGGCTCTCGCCGGATGCCGCCGCCGCCGCCTTCGACTCTCACGAACCGGGCTTCAGGAACGAGCTATTCCCGGAGTACAAGGCCAACCGCCCCGAAACCCCACCGGAGCTGGTCGACCAGGCGCTGGCGGCTCCCGCCCTCCTGCGGGCCCTGGGCATCAGCACGCTCGAGGAACCCGGCTGGGAGGCCGACGACCTCATCGCATCGGCAGCAAGGGGCGCGGAGGCCTCAGGCTGGGAAGTGATCGTGCTCTCGGCCGACAAGGACCTTCTCCAGCTCGTTTCCGACAGGGTGTCGGTCATCAGGCCGGGGCGCCCCGGGAAGCCCCAGGAGACCGTCGGGCCCGACCGGGTCGAGGAGGTCGCCGGTGCTCCGCCGGCGCGCATCGCCGACCTCCTGGCCCTCGCGGGGGACTCCTCCGACAACGTGCCCGGAGCCAGGGGTGTGGGGCCGAAGACCGCGTCCGCGCTGGTGCGGGAATTCGGCTCGATCGATGACATCTACGCGCATCTGGATTCAGTGGAGCCCGTGTCGCTGAGACGGAAGCTCCTCGAATCGAGGGACTCGGTGGCGATGAGCCTGGAACTGGTCAGGCTCAGATACGACGCCCCGGGCACCGGTGACCCCTCCTCGTTCCTGCTGCGCCCGCCGGGTTCGGAATCGGCCCATGTCCTGGAACGCTTCGGCATGAGGGCGCTGGCGGCGAAGCTCGGGCTGCGTCCCGCGCCGGGAGAGCCTTCCCCGACCTCCCCGGAAGGGGAGGAGCCGCGGGTTGAACCCTCCCGTGACGCCGCCGGGCTCATCCGCCTCCTCTCGGAGGGATCGACCCCCTTCCTGGAGCTCTCCCCGGCGCCGTCCATCCACAGCGCGCCTGACGAGATCGCGGTCTCGGGCGGCGGGGAGGGGGAGGACTGGTTCTTCGAGACGGCCGGGGAGGAGGCGCCACCCGCCGGGATCGCCGAGATACTGGGCTCGGGGCGCTTCCTATGCCGCGACTCCAAGAGCTTCCTGCACGCGGCATGGAGCATGGGGGCCCGCCCGGAACCCCCCGCCGGCGACCTCGGACTTGCCGCCTACGTCCTCGATCCCGGATCACCCGGAGGCCCCGCCGACAGGCAAGCCCGGGCTTCCTGCACCTCGGCGCGCCTCGGCCTCCGGGCCCTCAGGGCCCTGGAGGGCCGGATCGCCGGCGATCCATCCCTGGAGGGCATCTACCGCGGCCTGGAGCTCCCGCTCTCGGCCGTGCTCGCGGGGATGGAGCGGCGGGGAGTCTCCCTGGACACGGAGAACCTCGCGGAGATGAGGAAGGGCCTGCTCTCGGAACTCGAAGGGATCGAGGCGGAAGCCTCGGAGCTCATCGGCACCCGGGTCAACCTGCGGAGCCCCGCCCAGATATCGGCCATCCTCTTCGACAGGCTGGGCCTCCCCAGGCTGGGGAAGACCGGCAGGGGAGCGGACTCCTCGGACGGCACGGTGCTCCAGAACCTTGCAGGAGCGCATCCCTTCGTGGGTATCGTTTCGGAGCACAGGGAGGTTTCAAAGCTCCTCTCGACATACGTCGACAGGCTGCCGTCGTTCGTCTCGCCCGACACCGGGCTGGTGCACACATCCTTCAACCAGGCCGTCACGGCCACCGGGAGGCTGAGCTCCAGCGACCCGAACCTGCAGAACATCCCGATCCGCACCGAGAGGGGGAGGGCCCTCAGGAAGTGCTTCAGGGCCCCCGGGCGCGGGGACGTGCTCGTGAGTGCGGACTATTCGCAGATCGAACTCAGGGTCCTGGCCCACCTGGCCGGCGAAGGGCGGCTGAGGCAGGCCTACATGGAGGATGCCGACATCCATGCCATGACCGCCATGGCCGTTTTCGGCTCGTCCGGTCCCGAGCAGAGGCGCAGGGCGAAGGAGGTCAACTTCTCGATAGTCTACGGCGTCAGCGCCCAGGGGCTGGCGCAGAGGCTGGGCCTGGACAGGTCCTCGGCGGCGGTGATAATCAACCGGTACTTCGACGCCTATCCGGAGATCGACTCGTTCCTCAGGGCCTGCATATCCGCGGCGGAGTCGACGGGGGAGACGAGGACGATACTCGGCAGGAGGAGGTCGTTCGCCGGACTGGCGGCTGCGAAGGGCACTGCCAGGAAGGCCATGGAGAGGATGGCGGTGAACACCACCGTCCAGGGTTCGGCTGCCGATTTGATGAAGCTGGCCATGCTCCGGGCCGCGAAGCGCCTCGCGGACGAGGTGCCGGGGTCGGGGCTGGTCCTGCAGGTCCACGACGAGATGGTGGCATCCTGCCCCGGGGACCTGGCTGGCAGGGTTTCCCAGATCCTGAAGGAGTCCATGGAGGGCGCCATGGATCTCGAGGTGCCTCTCAGGGCCGAGACGGGCTGGGGTTCAGACTGGCTGGCCGCCCATGCCTGAGGTTGTGAAGACGACGACCCGTCTCCTGCCGCTGCTTTCGGCGCTCGCATTCCTCTGCGCTTGCGGAGGGGAGCCGGAGGGACCCAGCGTGGTGCTGGTCGTGATCGACACCTTCCGGGCCGATCACGTCTCCTCCCTCGGGTACGGGCGGCCCACGACCCCCGTCCTGGACAGTCTGGCGATGTCCGGCGCCTCCTGGACGGAGTTCCGTGCCCAGACCTCCTGGACCCTCCCCGCATTCGCCTCGATACTCACCGGCCTCACCCCGCGAGAGCACATGGCCGGGCGCAGGGACGGGGTCTTCTACGGGCTCGATCCGGCCATTCCGACCATCCAGCGCATCTTCGGCGGCGCGGGCTACTCCACCGCCGCCTTCTTCAACGTGATATTCCTGGACGAGGACTTCGGGTTCCACGTGGGTTTCGACACTTTCGACTGTGCCGGACTCAGCGACCGCATGTCGCAGAGGGGGGCGGGCGAGACGGTGGACCTCTTCCTGTCCTGGCTGGACGGGGCCGGAGGCGACCGCCCCTTCTTCGCCGTCGTCCACTTCTACGACCCGCACATGCCCTACGATCCCCCCGCGCCCTACTCGGGTATGTTCACCGATCCTGCCTACCAGGGGCCCTGCGATTCGGCCTGGGGTACCGTTCCGCAGCTCCTGGCTGTCAACGGGGGGGTCGACACCCTGCCCGCCGACGGGCTCTTCAATCTCATGGCCCTGTACGACGGGGAGATAGCCTATTCCGACGCCCAGCTCGGGAGGCTGCTGGCCGGTCTGAGGGAGAGGGGGCTCGCCGGGAGCACTGTCGTTGCAGTGACCGGCGACCATGGCGAGGAATTCCTCGAGCACGGGTGCATCGAACACGGGGTGAGCCTCTACGACGAATCCGTCCGCGTCCCGCTGGTGATCTCCGGTCCCGGGGTGCGGCCCGGATCGTCGGCCGCCCCGGCGTCGCAGGTGGACATCCTTCCGACCCTTGCCGCGCTGTGCGGGCTGGAATCGCCTCCGGGGCGCCAGGGACTGGACCTGTTCGCCGCCGGGGGAGAGCCGCCCGACAGGCGGGTGTTCGCCAGCGGAGTGCTCTGGAGGGATGCCGATCTCGCATCGTGCACGGCCTCCGGGAGAAAGGTCATATTCGACACCGGGTCCGGCGGCTCCGAGACCTTCGACCTGATGTCCGACCCCGGCGAGCTCTCCCCGCTCGATGCCGATTCGCTGCTGCTCTCGGAGGCGCAGACCTACTGGGCGACACCGGCAGCCGGGGCGCCGGCGGTCGTGGATTTCGCCGAGACCGTGGGAAGGACCCTCCGCGATCTCGGCTACATAAGGTGAGTCCGGTCCCCGGAGTCGGGAGCCTGCCTTGAGCGACACCGGTCATGCATACCAGATCAGGATCCTCGAGAGGAGGGACCTTCTCGACTTCCTCTCCGGACATCTCCTCGGCTTCGCTCTGGACGACTTCTTCGACGGGGCCTACCTGGGAGCGTTCGACGAGTCGGGGGAACCCGCGGGCTTCATCTTCACGGGACACGAACGCGAGGAGGGGGAGGTCCTGATCGGGATACCCCACGCCGTGGGCAACCCCCCCGGAGCGAGGGAGCTCGAGGACGCCCTGGTGCGCGAAGCGGTGAGATCGGCGTTGACCAGGGCCAGGAGCGTCCTCGCGGCCGTCTATTCCGATCAGGCGCGGGATGACATGACGAGGCTGCAGGAGATCTACAGGGGCGCCGGGTTCAGATTCCTCCGCGACAGCACCATCCTGTCCCGGTCGCTCTCGGGGGTGCAGCCTCCCGGCATCGCCATGGAATCCATCGGCCTGGGGAGGACCGGACAGGCGAGGATGGCGGCCATCGCGAGGGACTGCGCCGGCAGGACCCCCTGGGCGGAGATCGATTTCGACGGCTATCTCGCGGCCTGGAGCTCGGGCGCCAGGTTCGATCCCGAGCTGTTCAGGGTCGTGATGCAGGAGGGAGAGCCGGCCGGCGTGATGATGGCCCGCCTCGACAGCCTCGACGCGAAGGAGGGCGCCTTCTACCTCTTCGCCCTGCGGCTCGTGCCCGCGTTCCCCTTCTTCGTGATCAACCTCGTGATGGGCCTCACGCCCATCCGCGCCGCCACCTTCTACTGGGTGAGCCAGGTCGGGATGTTCG
>JAKLEF010000148.1 GCA_022703195.1 Candidatus Fermentibacterota bacterium
CTGCCGCTCATGGCCCGCTCGAACCTGGTCCCTGCTTCGGCCAGGCTGTCGAGGCTGGGGGTCGTCTCCCTCTCGTACCCGTAGCAGCTCAGGTGATCGGCCCTGGTCGTGTCGAGAAGGATCAGGAGGATGTTCGGCCTGGCTTCCCTTCCGCAACCCGCGATGAGGAGCAGGATCGCCAGGGCGAGCAGAAGATCACATGCACGCAACAGGCTCGCAGTTCGGAAAAGTCCTGCACGTTCCGGCCCGGTCTGGTCCATCGTTCTCCCGGTGGGTTCGGGCGGTTCGCAGTCGGAAGACTCCACATCCGCGGGTTCGCCCGGACGTTTATACCGGCGCCTTCCCCAGGGGGTCAACGATTCTCCGACCGGCAGAGGACCCGAGGACATGACAGGATTCGCCCGGGCGGATCATCCCCCAAGTGGACAACCCATGGGGAGACTCACCCGATCCCGGGGCCACCCGGATTCAGCGGGACCAGCTGCCGATTCCCTTGAGCTCGGTCCAGCAGAAAGGGGCTGCCGGATCGGAGTAGTCCCACCATTTCCAGATGTGGAAGATCCCTGCGGAATCCGGCCTGAGGAGGAACTCCTGCATTCCATAGGCTGACAGCGAGTCGGCTGGGACCAGAGACGGATAGATGACCAGATTGAAGCCTCTCGAGAGCTGCCAGGTCGTGCCGGTGGAATCCCCGGACCAGAGAGATTCGGAACTGCCTACCAGAGACAACTCGACGAGGTCCACCGATTCGAACATGGCTTCTGTTATCGCCAGCTCGACATCGACACCCCAGCAGCTGTCGAGCAGGCCGTCTCCGTCATAGTCGGCCCAGAACTCCTCGGGCATGAAGAACTCGAAGTCCTCGGAGAAGCATTCGGAGTAGAGATCGACATCTCTGGTACGATATGAATACTGCAGGTTCGCCAGCACCATCCAGGCGCTGTCGGGATTCTGGTAATACATGATTGGGTCAGGATCTGGGTCATCCGTCAGTGGATTCCAGCCGCAGGCCAACATTGAACAGCAGCATGCCATCAACATCGACCTGTCAATAAATGCTCTTCTCTGCAACGCGGGATGACACAACCACATCGGTACACGCTCCGTGATCCGGACCGCCTGAACAGGCGATCTACTCCTCCGCGACGAGCTCCAGCCGATAGACCAGAGGGTACCGGTCCGGTTGGGATGGACGGGCCAGACAGCCATCTGCGCTGATCTTCAGATTCCATGTGTAGTAACCCTGCCACTGTGGTGGAGAGAAAACAGCGGTGAACAGGTCTTCCCCGTCCAGCGTCATCACATCATAGACGATCTCCCGATAACCGCCCCGCTTCACCCAGACCCTGTCCAGGCCGTCCACCTGAATCTCGGAGATCGCAGGGAGGAATTCTTCAGGCTGCCAGTTGAAGCCATCCAGGGTTCCCATGCCGTTCAGATACCTCTGTCTGGCATGCTCCATCTCGTCGGAGAGCTGCTCGTCGCTCTTCCTGACCGGTTCATAGTCGCGTTCGATTGAGGCGAGAAGCTGCCCGGTCTGATCGAATCGGGAGATCCTCCATTCGTCGGTCGATCTGTCCGACACGAGGATCGACCCATCCGGTGCAGTCGTGAAAACCATCGCTGTGCTTCTCTGCCATGCGAAGTCAGGGTCGAATGGTGCGGATCTCCTCGTTATGGTCGCAGTACTGTCGCCGTTCAACAGAAGAATTGTGTTGGAAATCGAATCCCCGGCAGCGGACAGAATGTCGAAACTCGCGACGAAGGAAGTATCCGACAGAGGATAGACCTTGTAGGGGCCGAGTCGGTTCGATTCGTTGAAGAGCTGTTCATCGAGGAGGTTCATCCGGTTGTCGTAGAGGCATATCTTCCTCTCTTCCTGCCCGAAGATCATGAATCCACCGCCCGGCAATGTCTTCAGGAATGTCGGGGTGTTGAACTCTCCCGGGCCCTGGCCCTGGATGGAGACAGAGCTGCAGAACTCACCGGTGGCATCGAAGAAGCTTACTCTGCATTTCACTCCGTCGAGTACTACGATCCCGCCGTCAGATGTGAAGTCGGCTGATGTCGCATCACCGAAGACATAGCAGGAATCACCCGACTCCATTCCGATCGAATCCACTGCAACAAGCCTGTATGTTGTGATTCCACGGCTTCCCGGGAGTGTTCCCGTTGTCGATGATCCACCCTGGCAACTGATGCAGCAGGCTGCAGCACAGAGGCCCGCGACTCCCGTGAGCGCCTTCAACGAGCACCTCCGGACAGGGAATTTATTCCGATACTACATTACAGAAGCTGCGGATGTCCGTCCAGAATCCACGACTCATGCCCGTATCTTTGAGTTGCCGGATGAACGTGAGTCAAGTTCGCGATAACTCCCGGTCCGGTCCTCTCGCGTCATATCAATTCCGCGCAGCGGAATTGATGGGTAGCACAACAGTGATTTCCCGAAGGGAAATCGCGAGTGCGCGTGACACCGCATTCCGGCTTGAGAGAGAGCTATTGGACCTTCGGGCGCGTCTGGAGCAGTACGTTCCGGCCCTCTCGCGATCCGCCGATCCTAATTATCTCAGTTTGGCGGATCGCTGCCGGGCCTCGTCATTTCCGCCGACGCGCATGCTTGTAAGCCTTTCGGGCGCGTCTGGAGAAGTACGTTCCGGCCCTCTCGCTGCCCGCCTATCGGGTTCTCGGGATGATGGCGGGCAGCTGTCGGGCCTCTTCATTTCTGCGTCCGCAGAAATGAAGGGGTTGCGGCGGCAGGGAACCGTGGATCCTGCCCCCATGCAAAGAAAAGCCCCCGGCAGGATCTGCCGGGGGCAAAACTGGTTGCGGGGGCAGGATTCGAACCTGCGACCTTTGGGTTATGAGCCCAACGAGCTACCGGACTGCTCCACCCCGCGATCGTGACGCCGAATATAGGGATATTCCGCTCGGAGTCAACCGGAGCCGGGCTTCGCACGGACCCTAGGGCTCGGGGATCCTGCCCTTCTCGAGAGCGTCGGCGAAGTAGTACCAGAAGAAGTAGACCACGTCGCTGTCGTCGAAGCAGTCGATCAGCTCGGCGTGCATGATCGAGTCGATGCGGGCCTCGACCGAGGGGTCGGATGCGCGGGCGGAGGCGAGCATCCTGGAGACGGGGCCGCAGTCACCGGGGGATTCGATGGCGTCGAAGGCGGCGAGCACTGAATCGGGGAGCACGCTGCGGAAGGTGTCTAGCCGCCGCTGCCTGCCTTCGGCCCTGCTCCCGGGGCCGCACCCGGAGAACACGACCAGCGCCCCGATGAATGAGGACAGAACCGCGGCGCGGGCTCCCGTCACAGAATGTAGCCCAGCGAGATCCTGTGGACGGTGCCGAGGTCGGCGAACGGCTTGAAGCAGTAGTCGAGGGCGAAGCGGTCGAAGGAGGTGCCCGCGCCGAAGGCCATACCGTCCACGAATCCGCCGCCGGCCTCCTCAGAGGCGTCCATGTCCCTGAGGTTGCCGCCGACCCTGAGGCTCAGCATGTCGAGCACGGCATACTCAACGCCGAGGGCCGCGTTGGGGTCGCCGTTCACGGGATACGTCGCCTCGGCAGATACGAGGATGCCGGGGTCTTCGATGCTGTAGCTGCCTCCGGCGGCGATCTCGGTCGGGACGGGGTCGTTGTCGCGGTAGAACGCCTTGGTCTGGATGCCGGCGTTCCTGACCACGAGCGCGGCCGTGAGGGGGCTGTCGCCGCCCGGCCTCCAGGTGGCGCCGGCGTCGACGAAGAATGCGTTGCCGCTGTACTCGTCGATGCTGGAGTACACGAACTTGCCCGTTACTCCCGCGTTGATCGACGGGGTGAGGATCCGGGCGTACGTGGCGGCCAGGGCCACGCTGCTGGACGAGAACTGCTCGCCCGTTCCCAGAGGGTCCTCCATCGTGGTGCGGTCGAACGAGCCGCCGTAGAAGTAGTTGGCGGAAACGCCTATAGCATCTACCTCACCGGGGTTGACCCACCCCGCGAAGCCGCCCTGCATGTCGAGGAAATAGCCGGTGTAATGGGTGGTGAGGGCCTGCGAGGCGACCGAGGCCGCCGAGGCCGGGTTCCAGTAGAGGGAGACCGGATCGCCCGTCACGGCGCAGAAGGCCCCGCCCATGGCGGCTGCCCGGGCGCCCACGGGGATCCTGAGGAACGCGAAGCCTGCCGTGTCGGCCGCCGACGCGACGCCCGCCGCCAGCACAGCCGCAGAGAGAACGATGCCTGCCTTCTTCATCTATTGAACCCCCGTTGAATCCTGCTCCGCCGGAACATCATCAGCCGGTTCCGGAAGGTCAACGACCGAAACCGCGTACATCACCACCACGCTGTCGCGGTCGGCATTGTGGATCATGTCGGTGGCGCACACGATCATTCTCCTGACTGTAGCAGCCAGGGGAGCGTCCAGTTCCAGCACCGGGAAGTCGTCGGGGAAGGAGTCGCTCACCGACCAGCCGTTCCCCTCCACCACGAGGGACAGATCGAGCACGTTCTCCCCGCCCATGGCCATGAAGAACCCCCTGTCGGCGAGCGGGTTCATCATCACGTCCAGGGTGCAGGGCTCGAGGATCGAGACCTCGAGCGGGGCCATGAAGATCCCCCGGTAGCCCGTCGAGGCGAGCCGGTCGAGGAACACGAGCGCCTCGGCCCCCAGGTCGGAGGAGGCCGCGGCAGGGGCGATCACCGCGGCGAGAAGCAGGGCTCTCATCAGTCCTTCAGGCCGGAGCGGGAGTAGCTCGACACGATCTGCTTCTGGGCCAGCACGAACATGACCAGGAGCGGGATCGTGCAGAAGGTGGAGGCCGCCATGAGCATGGGGAAGTTGCTGGCCTGCTCCTGGTTGAAGTAGGAGAGCCCAACCTGCAGAACCCTCATGTTCTCGGAGTTCGTCACCACGAGGGGCCACATGAAGCTGTTCCAGCTTCCGATGATGTCGAACAGGACGACAGTCACGATGGCCGACCGGGAGAGCGGGAGGGCGACCCGCCACAGGTAGCCGAACCTGCTGCAGCCGTCGAGCACGGCGGCCTCGTAGAGCGACTTCGGCAGCGACCTGAAGTGCTGCCTGAGCAGGAACACGCTGAAGACGTTGGCCGTCCACGGCACGATCAGTGCGGCGAAGGTGTCGATCCAGCCGATCTTCGCGAGGATCACGTACGAAGGAGCGAGGTAGACCGGCTGGGGCACCATCATGGTCGAGAGGAACAGGAGGAAGAGGAAGTTGCGACCGCGGTACTCCATCGTCGCGAAGGAGTAGGCGGCCAGGGCCGAGGTGATCAGGACACCCAGCACGGTCAGCGAGGTGACGATGAGGGTGTTCACGAGGTACCGCCCGAAGGGCACCTCGTTCCATGCGTCGGCGTAGTTCGAGAAGCCGCC
The DNA here is from genome assembly GCA_022703195.1 of Candidatus Fermentibacterota bacterium. Taxonomy (GTDB): domain Bacteria; phylum Fermentibacterota; class Fermentibacteria; order Fermentibacterales; family Fermentibacteraceae; genus Fermentibacter. The sequence goes on from JAKLEF010000148.1 coordinate 5,381, forward strand.
CTGCTCCAGCGACGTGGCTATCATCCAGAGGAAGGGGAGCAGCATGACCAGCCCGCCGGCGGCGAGCATGGAGTGCCTGAGGACGGCTCCCGCCGCGGCCCGTGGCGTCA
>JAKLEF010000149.1 GCA_022703195.1 Candidatus Fermentibacterota bacterium
AGCGCTAGTCCAGGTGCCCGCCCGTCTGGAGAGAACAGTGACCGCTATCGTGAGTGCTACCGGGATGACGATCGCGAAGAAGAGGGAATCGGACATAGGAACTACTGCCGCCTGGCGAAGGTGCGGCCGTCGAGCACCAGGTTCCCATCGATGTCGAAGCTGTACGCAGAGAAGCCGACGTAGTACGGATCGGCCTCTGATGCCGTGTTCGTGGAACTCATGCCTGTGTACCTGACGCTGTCCCCCTGTATCGACCACATGCTGTAATACGTCTCGCCGTTGAAGACCTGGGAGTACTCGCCGGATTCCAGGAAAGTCGAGATTCTCTGCCCGTCCTCGGAGACCCACGTGCCGAGGATGCGGTTCTCCGGGTCGAGCGTGGAGCCCGAGCGTCCGCAGGAAGAGATAGCCAGCGCGGCCGCAGTCAGCAGGATCGCAACACCGAACTTCGACAGCCAGCCCGACATCCGAAGCCTCCATTCCCCGCGGCCGGTTTTCGTGGATCATCACTCAATAACTGACCGGGGCGGATCGGGCAACCCTGCTGAGCGTGTCGCCCAGCAGGCGGTCTTGCCGGGGAAGTTTCGAATGTGCCATAAAGAGGCCGGGCGGGCACCCGCCCGGCGGCTCGAACCCGGAGGAGATATGGGCAGGTTCCTGGCGGTGTGTCTCGCTGCGACCATGTGCGCATGGGGCTCCGAACCCTCGGTGACTGTGCTTGATAACGGGCTCACCGTGATCCTGCAGGAGATGCACTACGCGCCCACGGTGGCCGTCGTGGTGATCTACGACGTCGGTGCGCGGAACGAGACCGAAGACATCTCGGGCATCAGCCACTTCCTCGAGCACATGATGTTCAACGGCACGCCCACGATGCCGGGGTCGAGATTCTGGCAGCTCGTGCAGAGGAACGGCGGGCAGACCAACGGCGGCACCAACTCCGACATGACCTCCTACTTCCTCTACATGCCCGCGGGATCGCTCGGAGAGGCGCTGGCCATCGAGAGCGACAGGATGGCTAACCTCCTTCTCGATCCGGATGACGTGGCGCAGGAGATCGGCGTTGTCATGGACGAGTGGCGGCTCACCAACGACAACCCGAACAGCGTCCTCTTCTCTGCCGCGGATTCCGTCTATTTCGCCGGTACCCCCTATTCACGGCAGACCGCAGGCACGAGCGAAGCCATCGCCGCCTTCGACAGCGCGAAGGTGTCGGACTACTACAGGACCTGGTACACTCCGGGCAACGCTGTTCTCGCAGTTGTGGGCGACTTCGAGAGCGCCGAGGCGCTGGCGGAGATCGAAAGGCTGTTCGGACCCATCCCCGCCGGGAATACCCCCGAGATCGAGTTCGAGGAGGCGCCTCCGCTCTCGGGCAGGTCGGAAGTGACGGTGGAGTTCCCCGCCGAGGCTGACCGCATGCTGATCTACTTCGACGGCTGCGACCGCATGGATCCCGATTATCCCGCCCTGGTCGCCCTGGCGAATTACCTGAGCAACGGCCGCAATTCCTGGTTCCAGGAGAACCTCGTCGCGACAGGGCTGGCCACGGAGGCCTGGGCTTTCTCCCCTTCGAACTCGGGCGAAGGCCCCTTCGGAATGATGATCCAGCCGGCTCCCGGCATCCCGGTGGACAGCCTGGAGCGCCTGGTGTGCGGCGAGATCCTCCGACTCACACGCGAGCCAATCGATGCGGTCAGGCTGGATGTCATCACCGGATACTACACGGGCCGGCAGGTAATGAGCGAGAACAACCCGCTATCCGTTGCGATGCAGCTCGCCTACAGCATGACGGAGACCGGCGACCCCCTGTGGTTAAGACTTGTGCGAGACAGGATAGCCGCCCTCACGCCTGGAGAAGTGCAGGAGGCTGCTGCGAGGCACTTCTCGACGGACCGCATGGTGGTCGCCGTGCTTCGCGCGCAGTCGGGGGGATCGGGGCGGGAAACCCCGGTCGGCGGCACGACGGATGTCGAAGTCCCGCAGGTGACGGACTGGGAGGGGCTCGACCTCGACCCCGCGGGCCTGGTCGTGCCGGAACGCTCCGTCTCCGAGGGCACTGTGAGGTACGAGCTCGACAACGGGCTGACTCTCCTTGTGAAGGAGGATCACAGCTTCCCGATCGTGGAGATCATGGCCACGGTGCCCATGGGCGACGGCAGAACCTCGGCGGGCAACTCAGGCATCTCAGCTCTTGTGGCCGAGACGATGCTCCGGGGTGCGGACGGCATGAGCCAGTCGGACTTTCACGCGAGGCTGATGCGCACCGGGGGCGGCATCTGGCTCCAGCCTACCCGCGAGTTCACATTGGGCAACTCATACGGGCCAAGCGAGAACGCCGGCATCTACTTCGAATCGCTCGCAGACCTGCTGACGCGGCCGAACCTCAGTGAAGAGGACTTCGGACAGGTGCGCGACAGGATACTGGAGGCGGACAGACTCGAGCGCGAGGATCCCATGACACTCGCCAGCTCGAATTTCGAGGCGGTGATCCTCGACGGAGGTTCTGTGCGTGAACCCGATAGCGCCACCATCTCAGGCGTCGACTTCGCCGCGATGAAGGACTGGTACAGGCTCTGCGTCAGGCCAGAAGGCACCGTGATTGCGGTGGTCGGCGACATCGCACCGGAAACGGCGATGGCGCTCGTCGAGGAGAGCTTCGCGGAATGGTGCAACCCTGACGAGCCGCTGCCCCCGTCGCAGGATCTCGTGTTCAGGCAGGATCACGGTGAAACGAGGGTGGAGGTAGTAGAGGGGCGCATGGAGGCAGCCGTGTACTTCGGATGCGAGGCCCCTGCCTACGGCTCGCCCGACTACCAGGCCTTCAGGATGATGACGAGCATCCTGGGCGGCGGGATCAGCTCGAGGATGGGCATGAACCTGCGGGAGACACAGGGGCTGACCTACGCAGTGGGCGCCTCTGTGAACAGTGCGATCAACTCTTCCCCCTCCATCTTCCAGACCTACTTCATGACAGGCGCTCCGTTCGCTTCGAGGGCGCTCGAGGCCGCGCAGCAGGAATGCACGCTGATCGCCTCCGGGGGTGTGCAGGAGGAGGAGCTGGCCCTCAGGCAGTACATGAACATCGGGAGCCATGCCCTGGGATACGACACGTACGGCGAGCTGGCCAGATACCTCGCCACTACGGAGGCGCTGGGGCTGCCGCTGGACAGGGACATCGTCAACCTGAGGGCCATCGTTGCACTCGATGTCGACGACATCCGCGAGGCAGCCGCCAGGTTCTTCACGGGCGACTGGTTCGTCTCGGCCGCCGGAAGTATCGGCGAAGACCTCCAGCCGCTGGAATAGAGCTTCCGTTCGACGAGGCGCCGGCCCACCCGGGCCGGCGCCCCCCGTAATGGTGTCAGGCTACTTTTGCGTTAACACTCATCTCGCTGGCGGCGCCTCGACCCCGTCGGATCACGATGTGAACGATGCTTGTCGGCCGAAGCCGACAGGACGAACCCGCGCTACAAGCCTCACGGATCGCTAGCGCTTCCTGCTGCGCCCTATCTCAACGGGCCTTGACTATCTGCCATTATACTCTAATAATCAGAGCACTCTAGAAAGGAGTAATGATGGAAGCGAACTCAGTCGAATCCGACATCCGCTATGTGCGCGGGCTCGTCGACAGATCATCGTCGGGCTCGATACCCCCATCCGTTTTCCTTCTCTGGGCCGTTCTGGTCCTGGCGGGCTTCGCAATGGTCGACTTCGCGCCCCGGCAGACAGCGCTCTACTGGATGATCGCCGGGCCCGGGGGCGGGCTTTTGAGCTGGCTCCTGGGACACCGGGCCGGCGTGAGGATGGGGCAGCTCGACAGAGAGACCGGGATCAGGCACGCCCTGCACTGGGGCGGGATGATGCTGATCGTCATCCTCGCGGTGATGCTCGCAGTCAAAGGTTTCGTGCAGGGCACCGTGCTGAGCCAGGTCATCCTGCTTGTCATCGCCATGGGATGGTGGGGCGCCGGGGTCCACTTCGACAGGAGCTTCCTGCTGCTCGGCGGAGTGATGATGGCCGGGTTCGTCGCGACGCTCTTCGCGCTGCCCTACGCATGGACGGCGACCGGGGCGCTGATCGCAGCCTCGCTGGTGATCATCGCGCTGGGGAGGAGAAGGAGAGATGCCTGAGGGGAAGCGCGGATCGGACGAGGAGATCCGCGGCACGCTCGAAGGGGTGAGCGGGCTCCTGTCCCACAGGGCGAGGCTGGGGATATGCGTTCTCCTTTCCAGGCATTCGGCGCTCTCCTTCTCGCGGCTGAAGGAGCTGCTGGGCGAGACCGACGGAAGTCTCGGCGCCCAGCTCAGGAAGCTCGAGGACGAGGGATTCATCTCGGCGCGCAAGGAGTTCCGCGACAGGAAGCCGGTGACGTGGTACGCGCTGACGCAGGCGGGACGGGATGGTCTCCGCAGCCACTTCGACGCCCTGGAATCCCTCATCGGCCGGTCGTGACCACGCTTCGTTGACCTGCCTCCGGCACCGGCGTATCATGGATGCAGGAATATCCAATCCGGGAGTCAGGAGGCCCCTATGCGCAGAATCCTGGTTCCGGTGCTTCTCCTGCCGATCGCCTCGCCAGCAACGACATACACACAGACGGACTGGAGCGGCGGCCCGGGCGTCCCGGGCCCCGTAGAGGAGTGGGGTACCGCATTCCAGCAGGAGAATCACGTCTGCTGGTCCATGCCCGGCGTACTCCACATTGACACGAACTACGTCGAACAGAGCTTCATGACGGGGATCCCCATCCTCACAGGGCAGGGATCGCCCACCGCGATATGCTCGTCCGACCTCACCGGAGACGGACTCCCCGACATCGCGGGCGGGTTCTGGGAAACCGGCCGGGTGATCCTTTGCGTGAATCCCGGGGTCACCGGACCGTGGCAGTCGATCATGGTCGATGCCGACGCGCCCGAACCCGTCATGCTGTCGGCAGCCGACTTCGACGGCGACGGCGACACCGACCTGGCTGTCTCCGAATCCGGGGCGGACAGGATATCCTGGTACCGGAACTCGGGATCGGGGTCGGCGTGGGTCAAACAGACCGTGGGGGCCTGCCCCGACGCATACTCGTGCCTCGCCTGGGATCCCGATCTCGACGGCGACGAGGACATCCTCTGCACGTCCCGCGCCGGAGGATGGGTGGGATGGTTCGAGAACGCCGGCGGAGCCGGTACCTCCTGGGTCCTCCACGTCATCGACGACACCTTCCCCGGTCCGATCACCGCGGTCACAGGCGATTTCGACGGGAACGCAGGGCCCGACCTGGCCGTCGCGGGTACGGGCGGCATCCGGCTCGCCGCATTCACTTCGCCCGGCTATGGCAGGACGGTGATCGAGACCGCGACGCTGGGCTGCACGTTCTACGGTCTCGTCGCGGCCGATTTCGACGGCGACGGGATGGACGACATCGCCTCCGGATCGGTGATTTCCGACGAGATCTACTGCTACCTCGGCAC
>JAKLEF010000015.1 GCA_022703195.1 Candidatus Fermentibacterota bacterium
CCGCGGCCAGGCCCTCCTCGCAGAGGGCCTCGGCCTCTCCGGCCCTGCCCTGGAAGGCCTTGATCCTGCTCAGGATCTGGAGAGCCATCCCCGTGCGTCCGGGCATCTCCAGCTCCCTCGAAAGGCTGATCTCCTCCAGGAGCGCCTCCTCGATACCTTCGAAACGCCCGGTCGAGATGAAGGATTCGCGCATGACGCGCAGCGCATCCAGCTTCAGATGGGTCTTCTCGTCGCCCTCGGGAAGCCCCTCGAGCCATTTCAGCGCACTCGAGGCCCAGGAGGACGCCGCCCTGCCCTGCGACGAGGCCGAAGCCTCGAGGGCGGCACGCACGGCCCACTTCGAGGCCTCCACGTATTCGCCCGCCCTGGACAGGTGCCTGGCGATCATGCCGGCCTCTCCGGGGCGGAGCTCCCGGGAGGACACCAGGGATTCGGCGGCGCATCGGTGGATGAGCGTCCTGTTCTGGAACAGGAGCCCGTCATAGGCTGCCTTCATCGCGAGTTCGTCGCTTGCCGTGACGGTATCGACCCCTTCAGCCCTGTGCTGCGAGAAGATGCCGAGGGAGACCAGGTCGCGAAGGTCCTCATCGGGATGAGCCTGACCCAGCCTGGAGGCGGTGCGCTCGTAGAGCCCGACGGAGAACTCGAACCCCAGGACAGCGGATATCTGCAGAGCCTTTCTCAGTCTCGATGGCAGCCTGTCCACCCTGGACCTCACCGCCCCCGACAGCGAGGACGGTATCCTTCCCTCCTCGGGAGAGGACCGCAGGAGCCACCCGCCTCCGGTCTCCTCCATCACGCCGGTTTCGATGAGGTCGAGGAGGATCTCCCGGGCGAAGCGGGGGTTGCCGCCGGCGCGCCTCACGACGAACCGCCTGAGATCCGGCGAGAGCTCTTCGCAGGTGTCGTATTCGAGCATGGAGGCCAGGATGGCGCACAGGTCCCTCTCGGGCATCGACCCGATCTCCATCCTGCACGACGCAGCATAGTTCTCGTGCACCGACGGGCGGGATCCGTCCGACTCGTCGGCCGTCCGTCCCGCCAGCAGCACCGTCATGGGCGCCGGGGTGTCGCAGTTCGCCAGGGTGAACTCGAGGGCGTCCAGCGATGAGTGGTCGATCCACTGGCAGTCGTCGACAACGAGCAGCACTTCGCCCGAAGCACGCGCCACCGCCTGGATGTAGTCCCTGACGGCCTGGTTCATCTCCTTCTGCGTCATCGACCGGTCGGCCCCGCCCGAGGACCTGCCGCGCATCCGGGCAGCGAGCTCCGACGGATCCGGGGCTCCCTCGGGCTGGGAGGAGACCTGGCCGGCGAGAAGCGATATCCAGTAGGAGAACGGCCTTGCCCCGAAAGGGAACACCCTGCCTTCGAGGACGGCGATCCCGGGCCTCTCCCTGACCAGGATGGAGCTGAACTCGCGCAGGAGGCGGCTCTTGCCCGAGCCGGCATCGCCCGAGAGCCTGCAGATCCTGTGGCGAGGGCCTCCCCTGGGGTTCAGGGGGGGATCGAGTGGCAGGGCGAGGAATTCCGAAAATGCGGAGATCTCGCGGGCCCTGCCCGAGATCGAGGGTTCGGGGAGGCGCGAGGCCTTCCGCATGCGGGCGGCCTGCAGCCTGCCGGGTCCCGCGATCCGGAATGTCCTGACCGGCTTCACCCTCCCGCGGATCATCATCTCCCCGAGGTCCTCCCACTCGAACAGGTCGCCGCATTCCTCGCGGACCCGCGCCGTGGCCAGCGCGGTTCCGGTCTCGGCCGCCTGTTCGAGTCGGGAGGCTACGTTGACCTCGTCGCCGAGGGCGGTGAGATGCCCGGACGGGTCGGGAGCCACGGTCACCGGCCCGAAGTTGAGGCCTACCCTTCCGGAGATGCTGAAGCCGTGCTTCTCCATCACGGAGTTGATCTCCTTGAGGGTCTCGATCAGCCTGAGCGAGCAGGCGACGGCTCTCGCGCAGTCGTTGTCGCGGCAGACAGTCGCGCCGAAGAGCGCCATCATCCTGTCGCCCTCGAACTTGTCGACCACGCCGCCGCTGGATTCGACTTCGAAGGAGAGGGCGCGCATGACGCCGTTCGAAATCCTGTGGAGCGCCTCATGGTCCATGTTCTCGGAAAGGGCCGTGAAACCGGTGAGATCGAGGAAGAGCACCGCCACCTCGCGCCTCTCGCCCGGAACGAGCTGGAGAGCGGGCTCACGGCCGGCCTCGTGAGCAGCGAACTTCTCGAGGTCGCGGCCGAGCATGTCCACCCAGTTCTCTGCCATTCCCCTCCAGCGGGCAGGTCACGCGGTGGCGGAAGCTAGACGATAGATACTAATCGAGCGGCTTGCCGTGGTCTAGCCCGGAAAGCGCTGGTCGAACGCCGCCCGGACCGTGCTCATTTCGAGACCCAGAAGCCGCCCATCGCTAGGTAGTCTATGCCGCTCGCCATGAAGGTCCGGATGGCGTCGGAGGGGCTGCTCACGATCGGCTCGCCGCGAAGGTTGAAGCTGGTGTTCACGATCACCCTCGCTCCGGTCGCCTCGCCGAACCGCCGGATGACCTCGCTGTAGCGGGGATTCCACTCCCGACGGACGGTCTGCAGCCTCCCGGTGCCCATGTGGTTGACTGCAGGGGCGAGGTCGGCGTGCTCCTCCCTCCAGGGGTGGACAGTGAGCATGAACCGCGCCGGATAATTCAGCTTCGACCCGTCGAAACCCTCGAAGTACAGCGGGGCGTCGTCCTCGGCCAGCACGGGCGCGAACGGGCGGAACGGCTCCCTGAACTTGATCTTGCGGTTGATCGTGTCCTTCATGGCAGCATCGCGCGGGTCGGCGAGGATGGAGCGGTTGCCCAGCGCCCGGGGGCCCCACTCGAACCTCCCCTGATGGAAGCCGACCACGGCTCCGCCCAGCATCGCCTCCACCGTGCGGTCGACGAGCGCGTCCTCCTCCAGGGCCTCGAACGGCAGCCCCGACTCCCTGAGGGCACCGTCGGCCTCGGCATCGGAATAGTCGGCTCCCCAGTAGGCGTCATCCATCACGAACGCGCCGGGCTTGCCGAAGATCACCTGCCAGGCGTAGAGTGCCGCGCCCAGAGCGCCTCCGGCATCCCCCGCGGCGGGCTGGATGAAAACCTCGTCGAAGCCGGCCTCCCTCTGCACCAGGCCGTTAGCCACGGAGTTGAGGGCCACGCCGCCCGCCATGCAGAGCGTCCTCGCGCCCGTGTCCTCCCTGAGCTTCCTTGCGAGCCCGAGGATCAGCTCCTCCGTCACCTTCTGGATGCTCGCGGCTATGTCGGCGTACTTCTGGCTCGACTTCACGGCCGGATCGGAGGGGCTCGCCCTGCCGGGATCGGTCATCGTCGTGACGAAGGGCGCCTCCGGGCTGCGCGGTTCCCCGAGGAGACCCTCGAGCTTCCGCGAGAAGCTCCTCTCGGCAGACCTGTGGTACTCGAAGTAGTCCATGTCCAGGGTGAAGCTGCCGTCGCCGTGCACCTTCACGACCCTGTCGAGGATGGCGTCTCGGTACCTGGGCTCCCCGTACGGGGCCATGCCCATGACCTTGTACTCGCCCTCGTTGACCTGGAAGCCGAGGAACGCGGTGAATGCGGAGTAGAGGAGGCCGATGGAATGGGGGAACCTGTGCTCCCTGTCGAGCCTTATCCAGCTGCCGCACCCCGCCGAGCGCGAGTTCCTGCCGGTACCCGACGCGGTGGTGGTCCACTCCCCCACGCCGTCCAGGGTCAGCAGGGCGGAGTCCTCGTCGTGGAACGGGCTCGAGAAGAGGGCGCTGGCGGCATGGGCAACGTGGTGGTCGACGAACATGATGCGGGACGGATCGATGCCGAGCTCCCGCTGTATGTGGGACTTCACCCACAGCTTCTGGTCGAACCAGTTCACCATCGCCTCGGAAAAGCTCGTCCTGGACCCCGGGAAGGTGGCGAGGGACGTCGTGAGGATCCTCTCGAACTTCACGAGAGGCTTCTCGTAGAAGACGACGCAGTCGAGGTCGCGGGCCTCGATCCCCGCGCGGGAGAGGCAGAACGAGATGGCCCGTCGCGGGAACCCCTCGTCGTTCTTTATCCTGCTGAAGCGCTCCTCCTGGGCGGCGGCGACGAGCCTCCCGTCCGACAGGAGGGCCGCGGCGGAGTCGTGGTAGTAGCAGCTCAGCCCGAGGATGTTCACGATCCGCCTCTCATCTCAGTACTGCCGCAGGCATTCGTCCCCCGTGCGGCTCGACTGCGGCCTGGCGACCCAGCCCGTGGCTGTCCCGGCGCGCCTTCCCAGCGGATCGCGGCCGAGGCGGAGCAGGACGGCGAAGGGGGCGAATACAGTGAAGTAGAAGAACCCGAGGAGCACGCGGCCCTGGAAGCCGCCCATCCTGCGGGCGAACCTCTTCCAGGCCAGCCAGGCCCTGCGGGCCGGACCGGCAGCCTCCGCAGCCTCTCTCCTTGCAGCCGGATACTTTGCGCGGTGGAGCAGGCAGGAGGCGCTTCCGCACAGGAAGCCCGACAGGAGCGAGACGCCGACCGCTGCGAGGCGGCCGGGATCGTAGCCGGGTGCGAACAGCAGGGCGCACCAGAGGATGGGGATGCCGGCAAGGTCAGCGGCATGAGGCACCGGGAGCCTCCTGCCGGCCCACGCGGCGGCACCCGCCGACCAGCCCGCGAGCCCAAGGAGAACCGACAAAAGAGCGATCACGGAATCCGCCCGGCTAGAACAGGGTGTAGATGAAGGGCGCCACTGCGGAGCCCTGGGCGAATATGAGGAGCCCCGCGACCAGCAGCAGCACGATCACCATCGGGATCATCCAGTAGAGCTTCCTGCTCCAGAGGAATGCCAGGAGCTCGCCGACGATCCCCAGGCGCGACATCAATCCGCCACCGGCCAAGAGAACCTCCCTGAAAGACAGGCTTAGTTAAGACCCCGGGGGGGTTCTTGTCAAGATGTGAAGGTGGAGCGAAGCCCTCATTGTGTGGCCGGTTCCACGGCGGGCTCGCGGAAGAGCGAGTCCGGGATGGTGCCATCGGACACCAGCGAGTCGATCATCGTCTCGACCACGATTCTGTTCCCTTCGGCGTTGATGTGGCAGAAGTCGCCGAATTCGAAGAGCTCGCCCGGGGAACCATCGAGGCAACCTGAGATGTCCGTGAAGCCGGGGATGGAGTCCTCGAGCGCCGAAGCTCTCGAGTAGGTCGATTCGAGAAGGGAGGAGAGGTCTCCGGTCTCCATCTCTTCTGCGACGTTACGTTCAGTGGAGGAAAGAATCCTGGTTCCCTCTCCGCTTCCGAGGTAGGGCTGCCAGAAGAAGGCGCTCACAAAACCGTAATCATCTCCCAGGGCTCTGACGATCCCGCAGTTTGCTGAATATACCGAGACGATTTCATCGGAGAGCCAGTCGATATCCGCTCCTGCATCTCCTCCGCTCCAGGCCGGGATAGTGTCGGATTCCGCTCCGTGGGGAAGAGCCTCCCGTGCGAGACTCAGAAGGTTGCTCCTGCTCGAGAGTGATTCCCAGAACGAGACTGGTTCTACGATCCCGGCATATCTGCGCGCGATGTCGTCCAGATTCTGATGAACTCCCGGGATCCCCGACTGAAGTGCTGCAAAGGTATCGTTGATGCCGTCGTAGAAGACGACGAGGTCGGGTCTCCGTCCATCCTGAAGCTGCAGCATGAGTTCGATGAGTTCCTGCGTGCTGACGTACGCCTGCTGGCCGAAGTTGACGACACGGACAGGCACCGACATCGATGAAGAGAGTCGCTTCTGCATCATGGACGGGATCGTGAGGCTGTCCGGCACGCCCCATCCGATCATCGTAGAACCACCGAACATGAAGACCTCGTAGGCATCGGGGTCCTCCGATGCGCCGGTGACCACTCTCCTACATTCGGTATCTATCGTGAAGTCGACCTGACGGTGAGGTACTTCCCGCCATGTCACATACGGTGCGTAGTTCGCGCTGAGCAGATCGAGCATCTTCGCGTGAGGATCGCTCCTGTCACCGGACCGGTCAGCTGATGACCTCGCTCTAATCATATAGAAGCCTGTCGCAGCAAACTCGAGCATGACAAGGAGAATGAGGGTATTCAACAGGACTACCGCGGCGGCCCGGTAAACGCGGCCAGGGTTTTTCAAGACTGAACATGCGATGAGCAGGAGTCCGAAGAGAGCGATGATGATCTGCCCGCGACCAATGCCGGGGCTGCTGAAACCGGCAGCATCCGCGCAAAAAGCGGCTGCTACCGATAATATTCCTATTGCAGCAGCAGCCGTTCTGACCGTTCCATATCGAGTGGATCCGCCCATCGAGAGTTCTCCCTGCCGTTGCACGAGTGTACGGATGACGGCTTGATCGTATGAATCAACGGCCCCCCAGAGATTCCGTCAATGGTAGGGGTCTCGGGTATCAGGAATGGATTTCGTGCTCCAGGAGCATCCCGTCCCCCCATACTGCCTGGGCAGTTGACCAGACTTACCGAACATCCTGTCACGGTCTTGCAGCAGAATCGGCCGATACGTAGAATGATCAGGCAGATCCGGGAGATGCGAAGGCGTAATGCCTCAGGGTATATCAAGTACACTGGCGGATAGGGATGATCGGAGCACTCCTTCTCACATCCGTTCTCATTTCAGGCGGCGGGAATGTCGCAACCCGGGCCGATCCCGCGGGGATGACCGTGGTCCAGGATGCGGGCGGCGGGATGATCCTTCTCACGACCGGCACCGGAAGGGGACTCGCGATGTGGGACGGCTCGTCCCTCGAGGTCCTCTCGACGGAACCCGGGGCAGGCCGGAACGCCTTCCTGCTGCGGGACGCGATCCTGTTCAAGGAGTGCGCGGAAGGTTCGCAGCGGATCGTAGTCTTCTCGGACGGCCGGCGGGAGGTCCTGATCGAACGAGACATCCTCTGCGGCCCGTTCCCCTCGCCCGGAGGGTTCCTCTATTCCGACGCCGAGGGGCTCCACGTCATCGGTCCCGACTTCGGGGAGACCGCCCTCCTGCCTGATGCCGCGCTCTGTCCCTCGGCCTGCCTCGATGATGCCGGTTCTCTCTGGTTCGTGGACCCGGAGGGCGGTCTCCTCGCCGCCAGGGCCGGCTGCAGCCCGGAGATCGTCCTGGAAGGCGCCGCCGGCGTGCAGTCGTGTCCGGGGGTGGTCCTCGCGAGGATGGTCGACGGATCCGCCAGGCTCATCTACCCGGCAACCCGCAGGGTTTCCGCGACCATCGAGGATGCCCTGCTGCCGAGGCTCCTGCCCGACGGGACGGTGCTCTACACGAGGCTCCTCCCGGACGGGCGATCGGAGTGCCGCGCCTTCACGGCAGGCGGCGGAGACGTCGCGATCTCGCCCCTGGGCGTTTCGGCGTCCAGGCCGGCGATGGTCCCGGGGCTGGGGCCGGTCTGGACAGACACGCAGACGGGCCTGCCGGCCGGGCCCGGCATGGAGCGCCCGATCCCGGCCTTTCCGGCGATGGACGATGTCGCGCCCGCAGGGAGATCCGCCCCCGAGGCCGAGATCGACGTGCCATGGATGCACCAGCGCTGGGACACTCCCGACTCGTTCAACGGCTCGTGGTCGTGCGGCCCCTCATCGTGCATGATGGCCGCACAGTACTACGACAGGCTGACCCCCGACTCCATCTGGTGCTCCTCCCCGTCGCCAGGCCACTGGAGTTCCTGGGGACGCTACATCCCCGAGGAGTACGCCTTCCTCGGGTACGCCTACGACATCCCCGGCCTCTCGCCGGGCGATGTCTGGGTCGAGGGGGCCCACGGGTTCATCTGCCGCGACGCCGGGGGCGCCTACTGGTCCTACATGAGGCTGTTCCTGGAGCAGACCGGGCTGTACTCCGAGTGGGCCGGCACCTCCTGGGGCACTCTGACTTCCGAGCTGGAGTCCTCGTGGCCGGTGGTCTGCTCGAGCACCATCGACTACTCCGGCGGCTCCTACGGGCACATCATCCTGTTCACCGGCTACTACGCCGACCGGACCGTGGTGGTCAACGACCCCTACGGCGACGCGAACCTGACGGGATGGGGCCAGAGCTGGCGGTACCCGAACGGCAAGGCCTGCCTCTACGACTGGCCCGGGTACAACAACGGGCACCTCGAGATAGGGGCCGTGAACCAGCTCATCCTGGCGAGGCACGACGTCAGGGTCGAGCCCGACACCCTGGTGGACGACAACTCGCAAGGCTTCGGCAAGCGGGGCCCGTGCCAGTTCTGGCACGAGGAGGACTCGGGCTGGGACGGGGGCTTCTGGTGGACCTGGGCCACGGCCTCGCCGCCCGACACCTGCTTCGCGAAATGGAAGCCGGTGCTGCCCTGGCCGGGAGAGTACGAGGTATGCGTCTACATCCCGGCCTATTATGCCTCGGCTGCCGGCATCTACAGGCTGTCGACACCCTCCGGAACGGTGACGGTGCCTCTGGACCAGGGCTCGTACGCAGGCGGATGGGCTCCCCTGGGCACCTTCACGCTGCAGCCCGGCGATTCGCTCTACCTGGGCGACTGGAACGGCCAGGGCGGCGAGAGGCTGGCCTTCGATGCGGCCCGCTTCCATCCCCTCGGACTCTCCGCCGGTCCGGGAGCCGGGGCGGACTGCGTCCTCCGGATCGCGAACCCCTGCACCGGGTCGATCGAGTTCACGCTGCCTCACCCGTCGCTGCCCTCGAGCCCCTCGGTCGTGGTGCTGGCGGACATCTCGGGAAGGATCGTGGGCTCGTGCACGGTGCCCCCAGGATCGAGCGGTGGCTCCCTGGGTGGAGACATGCCTGCGGGCATCTACTTCGCGCTGATAGTGGAGGGAGCCGGGCAGGGTGCCTCGGCTCCGGCGGTCTTCCTCGGAGGAGGCTACTGATGGCGGATTCCGGAGCCGGCACGACGGTGGATCAGCGCAACGGACCCCTCTCGACGGCCGAGTTCTTCACGATGATCCTGCTCCTGGGCGTGCCGGTCCTGAATCTGGTCCTGCTGGTGATCTGGTCGTTCGGGTCGGGCACGAACCTCAACAGGCGCAACCTGTCGAGGGCCATGCTGATCCTCACAGTGATCCTTGCCGTGGTCTGGGTGATCTCGTTCGCGCTGGGGCTGACCCTGATCGGGAGCAACCCGGAGATGGAGAGGCTGCTGGAGGATTTCCTGGCGGGCATCTGACGGGCCGAGCTGCGAAAGGGAGGGGCGGCCGGGAGGCCGCCCCTCTTGACCGGTACCGGAGCAGGTGGAGGGTCAGAGCAGGTGGAACGTCACCGTGAGACCGGCCATATCGATCATCCGCCATGAGGGTGGATGATCCTCATGGCCACCTACAGCAGGTGGAACGTCACCGTGAGACCGGCCATATCGATCATCCGCCATGAGGGTGGATGATCCTCATGGCCACCTACAGCAGGTGGAACGTCACCGTGAGACCGGCCATGACTATCGCGACCATGCTCATCAGCTTGATCAGGATGTTCAAAGACGGACCCGCGGTATCCTTGCAGGGATCCCCAACGGTATCGCCGATGACCGCCGCCCCGTGGACCGGATTCTTCGACCCGTCGGCAAGCTTCTTGCCACCATGATTCCCTTCCTCAATGTACTTCTTGGCATTGTCCCAGGCGCCGCCCGAGTTGGCCAGGAAAATGGCCAGGACGAAGCCGGCCGCCACGCCCCCGAGCAGGAGCCCCATCACACCGCCGACGCCGAGGACGATCCCTGTCGCTATCGGAACCAGGATGGCCAGGGCAGCGGGCAGGACCATCTCGTGCTGTGCGCCGCGGGTCGAGATGGCGACGCACCTGGCGTAGTCGGGCTCGTCCTCGCCCCTGATGATCCCCGGCTTCTCGGCGAACTGCCTGCGGACCTCCTCGACCATGCGCCCGGCGGCCCTGCCGACGGCCTGCATGGTGAGACCGCAGAACAGGAAGGCCATCATCGAGCCGATGAAGGTCCCGACCAGAACCAGCGGGTTCATGAGATGTATGTCGAAGTGCGCCATCAGTTCCTGAAGAGTGGCGGAGGCGGTTTCGACGGTGCGGCCACCCACCTCGAACGCGGTGGTGCCGATCCTGACCATCCCGATCCTGATCTCCTCGAGATACGAGGCGAGGAGGGCGAGCGCGGTCAGTGCCGCGGAACCTATGGCGAAGCCCTTGCCCGTCGCGGCGGTTGTGTTCCCGAGGGCGTCGAGGGCGTCGGTCCGCTCGCGGACCTCCTTTTCTAGGCCGGCCATCTGGGCGTTGCCGCCCGCGTTGTCGGCTATGGGCCCGTACGCGTCGGTGGCCAGTGTGATGCCCAGGGTGGAGAGCATGCCGACTGCAGCGATGCCGATGCCGTAGAGGCCCATGGAGAGGTTCGTGAAGGAGAATCCCGAAGAGAAGAGGAACGCCATGATGGTCCCGATCGAGACCATCGACACCGGGATCGCGGTCGAGATCAGACCCGTCCCGATCCCGGAGATGATGACGGTGGCAGGCCCGGTCCTGGCGTGTTCCGCGATCGCTACCGTCGGCCTGTATCCGTGCGAGGTGTAGTACTCGGTGGACTTGCCTATGACTATCCCGACGACCAGTCCGGTGACCAGCGAGCCCCAGACGCCCCAGGCGTTCGGGAGGCCGAGGAGATGGAGCACGGCGGCGGAGATGACGGTGATCAGGATCGAGCTGGAGTTCACTCCCCGCGCCAGCGATCCGAGGAGCTGCTTCTGGGTCGCCCCCTCCCTCGTGCGGACCATGAGCATCCCTATCACGGAGAGGATCGTGCCGATACCGGCTATTATCATGGGCGCCAGCACGCTGTTCATCTGTGCGGAGCCCCCGGCGGCCGAGAAGGCGGTCGCCCCGAGGGCGGCCGTGGCCAGGATCGCGCCGCAGTAGGATTCGTAGAGGTCCGCCCCCATCCCAGCCACATCGCCCACGTTGTCGCCGACGTTGTCCGCGATCGTGGCCGGATTCCTGGGATCGTCCTCGGGGATGCCCGCCTCGACCTTGCCGACCAGGTCGGCTCCCACGTCGGCGGCCTTGGTGAATATCCCGCCGCCTACCCTGGCGAAGAGAGCCTGGGTGGAGGCGCCCATCCCGAAGGTAAGCATCGTGGTGGTTATCAGCACGAGGGAGCCCGGGCCCTCGGAGGGGGGATAGAACTGGTTCAGGATCACGAACCAGGCCGAAATGTCGAGAAGGGCCAGACCAACCACCACCAGGCCCATCACCGCGCCGCTCCTGAAGGCTAGCCTGAGGCCCCTGTCGAGTGACTGCCTGGCGGCATGGGCGGTCCTGGCGGAGGCGTACGTGGCGGTCTTCATGCCGAAGAAACCGGCCAGCCCGGAGAAGAAGCCGCCGGTGATGAACGCGAACGGCACCCAGCCGTTCTGCACCTTCAGGACATAGGCCATGATGGCGAAGAGCACCGTCAGGCACAGGAAGATAACGGTGACGACCCGGTACTGCTGCCTGAGGTAGGCCATCGCACCCTTGCGCACCGCGAGGGCGATGGCGGCCATCCTCGGGGTGCCCTCGTCCTGGGCCATCATGTTCCTGTAGAAGAGCCAGGCGACCACGAGCGCGAGTACGGAGCCTGCGGGTGCGAGCCAGAACCATGGATTCAGCATAGAGTCCTCCGTCGTCCCGGTGCGGTTTCGACCGGTATCCTCCCAGAACGGCCCGCACCTGCCGGGGAACGATCCCGGGCGGAACGGGCGTGCATCTCACCCGGACGAGCTAACATTAGCCGGAGCGGTTCCCGGCACAAGCGCATCAGCGCTTTGCGAGGACCCAGATGCCCACGGCTATGAAGCCTATCCCTGCGATCACGGAAAGAGTGCGCCCCTGGACGATCTTCGACAGGGCGGCCCCGGCCAGCACGCCGAGGGCGGAGGAGAGGACGAGCGCCGCGGCCGAGCCGGCGAAGACCGTGAGCCTGCTCCCGCCTCCGGCGGCGTAGAGCATCGTGGAGAGCTGGGTCTTGTCTCCGATCTCCGCCAGGAAGACCGTACCGAACACTGTGAGGAGGAGTTTCCAGTCCATCGGGCCCTTCTTCGGAAGAGGCGCCCGGCGGGGCCGGGCGCCTCGGGATTCCTTCCGGGAGGTGCCTACCTGAGTACGGTGAACCTGCTCGTTGCAGAAGCTCCGTTCCCGGACGCCCTCATGAAGTACACGCCGTTGCTCATGCCTGCGGGGACGGCGAATTCTATAGAGTGGCTGCCGGACGCCATCTCTCCCTCGCTGACAAGGGCTATCCTGCGGCCCTGGATGTCGTAGACCGACATCGTCACCTGGCCGGGCTCGGACAGGTAGAGGCTGAAGATGCCCGCCGCCGAGACGGGGTTGGGCATGGCGGACGACAGCACGAGGCTCCTCGTCGATTCTGGGTCCGAACCGCCGCCGATGCCGGTGCCGATGACGGCCTGGATGGCCTCGAGCGCCTGGATCCTGCCTGAACCGTAGATGTTCTCCTTGCCGGCCGCTCCGAGGTCGAGCGCGGTGGTCTCGAGGATCTCGTCGATCTGCGCGGGGGTGAGCGTGGAGTCGGCGGAGAGGAGAAGGGCCATCAGGCCTGCGTTGTGCGGCGTGGCCATGGAGGTGCCGCTCATCGTCGTGTAGCCGCCGATGTTGCCGTAGTCGCAGCTCACCACGTCGACGCCGGGGGCGCACACGTCGGGACGCAGCAGACCGGCGTTGGGGGCGGTATCGTCATAGTCGAACCAGGGGGCGATGGCCTCCCAGTTGGCAGGGCCGCGGCTGGAGAAGTCGGCGATGTTGTTCGCGCTGTCTGTGGCGCCTACGCAGATGCAGGCCGAGAGGCCGCCCTGGGCGACCTGGTCGGGGTGCAGCCAGGGAGGCGGGCAGTCGCCGGGGGTGCGCAGGGAGGGGGCACCCGGGCCCTCGTTGCCGGCTGCGATGCTGTGAGGGATCCCTGCGGCGAGGATGTTCTCCTCCGCGGTTCTCCAGAGCGCCCTCTGGGGGTTCCATGACGGAATGTACCCGAGGGACGTGCTCAGCACGTCGGCTCCGTGCTCGACGGCCCACTCGAAGCCGTCCATGACGTTGACCTCGGCCTCGGGGCTGACGGAGGTCATGACCCTGACGGCCATGATCGTGGCTTCGGGGGCCACGCCGCAGGTTGTGCCGGCTATGCCGTTGCTGGCCACCGAACCGGCGCAGTGTGTCCCGTGGCCGCTCTCGTCCATCGGGTCGCTGTCGCCCGTGGAGATGTCCCAGCCATAGTGGAGGCCGGCGGGGGTGTCGTGCCACATGTGGGTCGCGAGGTCGACGTGGTTGTAGTTGACACCCGTGTCGATGATGGCGACGGTCACGCCCTCGCCCTCATACCCGAGGTTCCAGACGTCCGGCGCGCCGATGTTGTCGACGCCCCATGCGTTGGCCCTCGAGAGCTCGTTCGGGTTCGCCGGCCTGACGTCTATGGGTTCTATGAAGGGCGAGGTGGCGGGCCTGAAGTCGACCCACGCGACGCAGTCGAGCGCAGCGATGTTCCTGATCGCGTCGGGGGTGGCGCTGCAGCTGATGAAGTTGGCGAGCCAGTTCGTGTGCAGGCCGGTCAGGCTCTCCGACGGCCAGGCCTTGAGGGCTTCCAGGACGGGAGTCTGGGTCTGCGCGGCCACGTCCTTCATCACGGAGACGGCGAACTCGCGCCGTTCCTCGCGGGAGAAGCCTGTGGTGGCCTGGGCGATGTACTCGCAGTCGGCGTCGCCGACCGGCTTGATGAAGATGTCGATGGTCTCGTCGGCCCTCGCCTGTTCCATCTGTTCGGCGAGGCGCGGGGTGACGATCCCGGCGGAGGCGGCGGCAGCGGCCGCGAGGCAGAGCAGCAGGTACTTCACATGGGCCCCTCTCGGTTAGGGAAAATACCGGTGTAGATCGCACCTTGCAGGGATGCCGGGGCGCGGCGGCACACGGCCGTCATCCCCTCCAGCCCTCTAGTCCATCCATGAAGGATCTGCAGGCCTTCCTGAGAGCGGCCTCGGGCTCGTGACCCCTGATCCGGGCATAATCTACGACCTCGAAGAGCAGCCGGCCAATGCCGTCCGTTCCTGCGTCAGCATCGGCATCTGCGACGATCTCCCGGAGCCCCGGCGTAGCGTCCCCCTCCCTGCCTTCGTAACCGAGGTCGGCCGCCCGCTGCTGGATCCTCCAGGCGGTCTGGAGGGCCGGCATTGCTGCGGGGATGGAATCGAAGAAGCCCCCGCGGCCCTTCTCCCCGGACTTGATCCGCTCCCACTGGCGCTCCACCTCTCCGGGCGAGAGCGCATCCACTGCCCCGAAGACGTGGGGATGCCTGCGGACGAGCTTTGCCCTTATCCCGTCCGCCACCTGGGCGAGGTCGAACCTTCCCTCCTCGTCGGCGATTACCGCATCGAGCAAAATGTGGAGAAGGAGATCGCCGAGTTCGCTCCTGAGAGCATCCCAGTCGCCCTCCTCGGCCGCCTCCGCCACCTCGTAGGCCTCTTCGAGAAGGAACGGCCTGAGCGATGCCACCGTCTGGCTCCTGTCCCATTCGCAGCCCCCCGGGCCCCGCAGGATCAGGACCGTGTCGAGCAGTTCGGCGAGGGCGGCCGTCGCCCGCTCCCTATCCATGTATCGCACCCGGTCCGAAATCCTCCCCGGCCTCCATGAACAGCTCGGTCAGTGTGGGATGGGGGTGGACAAATTCGCCGAGCCTCGATGCCTCGATGCCCGAGTTCACTGCGACAAGCGCCTCTCCGACCAGACTGCTGGCATCGCGGCCCACGATTTGCACGCCGAGGAGCTTCCCCGTTCCGGCATGCGCGATGAGCTTCACCATCCCGTCAGTCTCGCCGAGCCCCATGGCCCTTCCGTTGGAGACATAGGCGGACTTCCTCACCTCCACGGGCACTCCCCTTCGGATCCACTCCTCCTCGCCCGGGCCCACCGAAGCGACTTCGGGAATCGTGAAGACGCACGCCGGCATCCTGTCCGGATCGGGCGCCGGTCTGCCG
>JAKLEF010000150.1 GCA_022703195.1 Candidatus Fermentibacterota bacterium
CGAGGCTGCCGCAGGAGTCTCTTTCGCGAAGGGCGTTCTCGAAGGGCTGAAGGACATGGGTGTGGACGGAGTCTGCATCATGCCCGCCCTCAACGGTTACGATGTCGTCGAATCACTGCTCTGCTGAGCGGCCTGAGCCCCTGCTCACGCCGCGCATGGTCCTCCTCCGGCTCGGCTACAGATCCGGGATGCCCGCCGGAGACTGGGCCGTGCGCGCCGGGGAGGCGGTCGGGCGGATCCGTGGTCTGATGGAACCGGCTTGCGAGCGCGAGCACATGGATGTAGTCGATGTGTCTTCCTCCGGCGTGGGGCTCCGGGATGTGCGTTTCGAGAGCGCCAGCCTGGCTGCCCGTCTCGAGGGATGCACGGCCTGCACGGTCTTCCTCGCCACGCTCGGTCCGCGCGTGGACGAGGCGATAGACTCGCTCGCCCGCACCCCTTCGATGCAGGCCCTCCTCGACGCAGCGGCCTCGGAGGCCGCCGAGGCCTGCGCAAGGTGGATCCAGCGCCGCGAGGCGGAGCTGGCCCTTCCGGCCGGAGCCAGGACGGTGCACAGGTTCAGCCCGGGCTACGGAGATTTCTCGCTGGATTACCAGCGCTGGTTCACCGGAAGGTTCCCTTCGCTGGGGGTCCGGGTGGAGGCTTCCGGCATGATGGTGCCGAGGAAAACGGTTTCGGGGGTGATCGGATGGAGGCTCTGCTAGACAGGTTCGGGGGTCGTGTCCTTGTGGCTGATGGAGCCATGGGCACTCTTCTCTCGGGGAGCGGGCACTCCGGCTCCGCGCCCCCGGAGGAGATCCTGCTGGAGGATCCCGACAGGGTGCGGGACGCCCACCGCGAGTACGCCGCGGCTGGAGCCGACATCCTCGTGACGGACACCTACGGCGCGGGCAGGCTCAAGCTCTCCGAGTTCGGCCTGGAGTCGAGGCAGCGCGATATCGTGGATCGGGCCGTATTCGCAGCGCGGTCCGGTGCTTCCGGGCGGAACTGCCTGGTCGCCGGCTCGATCGGCCCGCTGGGGAGCTTCCTCGCACCGTTCGGACCGGTCCGCCCGGCCGAGGCCTCGGCCTGCTTCAGGGAGCTCGCGGCGCTGCTGGTGCAGTGCGGCGTCGATCTGATATTCCTCGAGACCTTCACCGACATACGCGAGCTGAGGCTGGCCGCCTCGGCGGTCAGGGAGGCCGGCCCCCGGCTGCCTCTCCTCATGAGCATGAGCTTCGAGAGGAACGCGAGGACGGTGACCGGCACGCCCGCCGAAGTGCTCGCCGACGTCTCCGGGGCGTTCGGCCCCGGCATGGCTGGGGTCAACTGCGGAGCCTCCCTCCCGGACAACGAGGCTGCCGCGCTCGCCCTCCTGGCGCATTCGAGCCTTCCCGTCTGCTACATGCCCAACGCCGGGATCCCGACCGTCAGGGACGGCGCCACGACATGGGCCGCCACCCCCGGCGACCTGGCGGGCTCGGCCGTCCGGATCTGCGAAGCCGGGGCGTCCGTGGCGGGGAGCTGCTGCGGGTCGACCCCCGAGCACACCAGGGCCATCGCGGAAGCACTTTCCGGAATGCCGGCCGCCCGGACGAGGCCGCGCAGGGTCTGCTCGATCTCCTCGAGGACCTCGAGGCTGGTCTTCGGCGTCGGGGGCTTCCTGATCGCCGGCGAGAGGATCAATCCGACCGGGCGAAGGGCGCTGGCTTCATCGATACGGAGCGGTTCCACGGGGGTGCTCAGGCGGTCGGCCGCGCGGCAGGCCGCCGCCGGCGCGAACCTGCTCGACCTAAACGTAGGTGTGGGAGACCCGGGGCTCGAAGCCTCGTTCATGCCGGGAGCCGTCGCGGCCCTGGACGGAGTGCCGGGGCTCCCGCTGCTCATCGACAGCCCCCTGCCCGGAGTCGTCGCATCGGCTCTGCCCGAATACCCGGCACGGGCTTTCGTCAATTCGATACCCTGCATCCCGTCGAGGCTCGAAGCCGAGCTCCCGCTCGTGAAGAAGCACGGGGCGGGATTCGTGGCGCTCCTGATGGATGCGCACGGAGTCCCCGACACCGCCGGGGGCAGGATCGCGCTGCTAGGGGAGATGCTGGCCGCCGCACGGGCCTTCGGACTCGGCAGCGAGGACGTGATCGTGGATCCCGTGGTCCTCTCCGAGGCTGCGTCTCCCGGGGCTGCTCTAGTGACTCTCGAGACCCTGCGCCGGATCAGGAGCGAGTACGGACTGGAAACCATCGCCGGGCTGAGCAATGTCTCCTATGGCCTTCCCGCGAGGGGTGCGGTGAACAGGGCATTCCTGACCCTGGCCGTAGAGGCCGGCCTCTCGGCTGCGATAATGGACCCGCTGGATTCCGACGGAGGCCTGCTGCCCTCGGCAGCCCGGCTGCTCATCTCGCCGGGCGGAGGCTTCGAGGCGTTCACCGGGCTCGCCACCGGCTGCGCGCCCGCGATGGAGCAGGCACACCGACCGGACCCGGACGGGCCCACGATCGAGGAGGCCATCGCGGGGGGCGATGCCGCTTCCGCGGTGGAGGCGGTCGAAAGGGCCCTCAAGGACACGGACCCGTCCGGGCTCGTGGCGTCGGTGCTGGTGCCCGCGGTGACCAGGCTCGGGACGGAGTACGAGCAGGGGAGGATCTTCCTGCCGATGCTGCTGGCAGGCGCTGAGGCGGTCGAGGCCTGCTTCGGCGCCATCCGGAGGATCTCGGGCGGATCGGCCAGCCGGGGGACCGTCCTCATGGCCACCGTCGAGGGCGACGTTCACGACATCGGCAAGAACATCGTCGCAGCCATCCTGGCCGGGCATGGCTGGAGGATCGTGGATCTCGGCAGGAACGTCCCTGCAGAGGCGATCGTAGAGGCGGCCCTCCGCGAGAAGCCTGATGCAGTCGGCCTGAGCGCGCTGCTGACTCCCAGCCTTCCCGTCATGGCGGCCGCAGTTGCGCTGTTGCGGGAGAGCCTCGATCCCGCACCGCCCATTCTCGTGGGGGGAGCCGTGGTCACCGAGGGGTTCGCCCGGGGAATAGGCGCCGTCTACGGCAGGGACGGGGTCCAGGCCGCGAGGATCCTGGACGGAGGAAGCCCGTCATGAGCCCGGCCGGGCCCATGCGCATCGTCATCAGCAACTCGATGATGACCTGGGGAGGCGGCGAGAACTGGAGCCTAACCGCCGCCGCCGGGCTGGCCGGGAGGGGACACGACGTCATCCTGGTCTGCCGGCCGGGGAGCTCGCTGGAAGAGAGGGCCCTGGCCGGGGGCGGCCTCCGTGTGGAGGCGATCCCCATCCGGGGAGACTTCAGCCCCAGGTCGGTCTTCCGGGCGGCATCCCTCTTCGCCAGGCACGGGACACAGGTAGCCTGCTGCAACCTCGACCGCGAGGTCAGGAGCCTCGGGATCGCCGCGAGGATGGAGGGAGTGGTCTTCATCCGCCGCAGGGGCAGCGACTACGGCTTCAAGAACAGCCTCAGGTACAGGATCTCCTACAGCCGCCTGGTGGACGGCGTCATGGTGAACAGCGACTCCACGATGAACAGCATCCTGTCGAAGAACAGGTGGCTTCCGAGGGGGAAGCTGCGGAGGATATACAACGGCATCGACACCGGGCGGTTCGTTCCGGACCCCGAGGCCGGGGCCAGGTTCAGGGCATCGGCGGGCCTGGGGGCGGGCGATCTCGTCGTAGGCATCGCGGGCTCGCTACTTCCCAGGAAGAGGCATGGAGTCCTGTTCGAGGCGTGTTCCGGACTGGTTGGGGCCTTCCCCGCGCTGAGGCTGCTCGTGGCCGGTCCCGCGCCGACTGCGCGGCACAGGATGGAGACCGAGGAGGCAGCCTCGAGGGCGGGCGTCCTCGACAGGACGGTCTTCACCGGCCCGGTCGACGACATGGTGGGATGCTACAACTCGATGGACATGCTCTGCATGCCCTCGATCAACGAAGGATTCGGCTACGCGGCCGCCGAAGCGATGTCCTGCGGGAAGCCCGTGATAGTCTCCGACGCCAGCAGCCTGCCGGAGGTCGTCGGCCCCGACGGAATGATATTCCCGGTGGACGATGCCGCCGCTCTCGGGGGATATGTCTCCAGGCTCGCCGGCGATCCCGGGAGGAGGGCCGAGGCCGGGAGGCGCGCGAGGAGCCGCGTGGTCGAAGTTTTCTCCATCGACAGGATGCTCGACGGCATAGAGGCGTACTTCGGGGAGATGATCGCGAGGAGGGGCGGGGGGGCGTGAAGACTTCCTGCAGCCAGTGCGGCGCCGGGCTGAGGGTGCTCAGGAGGGAGTTCTTCCTGAGATGTCCTTACTGCGGCGCGCGCATGCTGTTCGAGATCCCGGGCAGGATCCTGATGATATCCTCTCCATCGATCGGCGAGGACTCCCTCCGCAGGCTGCTCCCCGGTGTGGGCATCGATGCTGTCGATCTTGTCTACTACCCCTTCCGCGAGATCCCGGGGGCGGGCCTGGAGGCTGCGTTCTCTCAGCCCGTGCCCGATCTCGAGGGCTACCGGCCTCCCTCCGGCGCCATGACGGTCCTGTCGGAGAACGATGCCTCGCCCGAACAGCTCATGCCGCCGGCCGGCGAAAGCGCTGAGAATCCCGGTTCCGAGGCCTCGACGATCGTCTACCATCCCTTCTTCCGGGTCCGGACCGCGGACAGGGGGATACCCGAGACGCTCTTCGTCGACGCGGTGAGCGGGCTCCCCGTCGGCGGCGCACGAGCGGCATCGAATCCCGTCACACTGCCTTCGGCCAGTTTCATAGAAGCCCTGATCGCCCTCTCCCTCCTGTCGGGAGCGGTCTTCGCGGCTGCGAGGCTTGCGGGCGCCGGGCTGCAGGGCGGCCTCGAGGCCTCCCTGGTCGCATGCATCGCGGGATGCGCCCTCTACATCCGCTTCAGGATCCTCCGGTGACAGGTCCAAGGGCGCTCTCCTGCCCGGCATGCGGCGGCCTTCTCGACTTCAGGGAGGGAGACGTCGAAGGGTCATGCCGCCACTGCGGCACCAGGGTCAGGAGGACCGACGCAGTCGTCAGGCTGCTCAGACCCTCTGCCATGGACGGGACCGGAGCCCTCAGGGCCGTGAGGCGTCTTCTCGAGGGTCCGAGCATTCGGCGCGGAGCGCTCTCCAGGGCGAGGGTGGCCAGACCGAGGCTCTTCTACGTGCCGTTCTGGCATGTCTCGGCCCAGGTCACGGGGTTTGCGTTCGGGCTGGAGCCGGTCTGGGAGGAGCAGGAGCTGCCCGTGGCCACCGACGCCGAGCAGGGCGGCGACGACATGTCCGTGTTCGGGAAGACGCGGACCGTGAGGATCAGGAAGGGTGCGAAGGCCGTCTCCCGCGAGATCAGGGTGTTCGGGAGCGTGAACGTCAGCGCCGCAGACCTGGAGCCCCTCGGCATCCCGTCGATGGGGGAGGACTCCCAGCTCTCGATGACCGGCCTCGAGATACAGCGGAACGAACTCCCGGAG
>JAKLEF010000151.1 GCA_022703195.1 Candidatus Fermentibacterota bacterium
CCTCGCGCATGACCATGGAGCGGTCGGTGTCCGTCAGTCGCATGACCACCACCGGGATGTCCTGCGAGCTCACGCCTTCGGCGATGGCCTCGGCCATGCGTCCGGTGGAACCCCACATGGTGTCGTAGGCCACGACGGCCCTTAGGGTCGGTTCCTGCGCCGCCCAGCGGGCGTAGAGCCCAGTGATGAAGCCCGGGCCGGATTCCGTCCCCGCGAACCACGCGGGGCCATGGTCGGGCGCGATGATGTCGATGCCGAGGTTCATCGCCGACACCTTCCCGAGCAGCTTCGTCACGAGCTGGGAGTACGGCAGGAGGATGTTCGCATAGTACCTCCCGGCCTCCTCCCTGAGGATGGCTGCATCGATCCGGTGCGCGGCGGTCTCCGGGGTGGCCAGGTGCATGCCGAATGCGTCCTGGCTGACGAGTATCCTCCGCGACGGCAGGTAGCTGAACATGCTGTCGGGCCAGTGGAGCATCCTGGTCTCCATGAAGGAGATGGTCTCCCCCCCTACCTCCACGGTCTCACCGTCGCTGACGGCGGAGAGCCCGTCGAGGCCGCCGAGCTGCATGGAGAGGTTCCTCACGCCCATCCGGGAGGCGACGATGCGCGCCCCCCCGGTTGCCCTGGAGAGGTCGGCCAGGCCGCCCGAGTGGTCCATCTCCGCATGGTTCGAGACGATCAGTTCGATCGAAGCCGGGTCGACGACGGAGGCTATCCGGGACAGCATCACGTCCATGAAGGGCTTCTTCACCGCGTCGAAGACGACGTTCCGGCCGGAGGGCGTGGTGAGGAGATAGCTGTTGTAGGTGGACCCCCTGTGGGTCGAATAACCGTGGAAGTCCCTCAGGCCCCAGTCCACCGCCCCTACCCAGTAGAACCCCTCGGCAAGGCGCACCGCTTCATAAACGCCGCTCATCAGACCCTCCACGCAGTTCGGAGGCAGCCTCCGACACAGATTCCGAGCAGCATCCAGCGAGCCGCTCCAGGAAAGCCGCATCCGCCTCCGTGAAGGCCGCCCTTGTGTCGGAGTCGATGTCCAGCTCTCCGACGAGCCTTCCGTCGCGGAAGACGGGGATCACGATCTCGGATTCGACGGTCGGGCTGCAGGCCAGGTAGCCGGGATCGGCGGAGACGTCGTCGACGAGGATCGTGCCGAGCGACGACGCTGCGCGCCCGCACACCCCGGACCCGAACGGGATCCTGACGTGCTCCGTTGGCTTGCCCGAAAAGGGGCCGAGCACCAGGACGCCATCTTCCGACGGATCCACGAGGTAGAAGCCGACCCAGCCGAACCTGGGATCGGAGGCGCGCAGGAGGTCGCAGACCGCCTGGAGCCTGCCGGCATGCACTCCGTGCCGCGCTCCGGGCTCGCCCCCGGTAGAGCGCCGCGCCTCCATCCCGTTCCACATCGCGACGGCCCTCCGGAGATGGGGGATGGTGATCGTACCTCCTATGAGGCAGGCCAGGCCCATGGCCTCCATGACCTCTTCCCCGCCCGCCCCGGCGTCCCTGCAGCCTCCGAGGTGGTATGCCACGCAGTCGTCGCACCGGAGGGCGAGAGACACCGCGAGGCCTACGATCTCCTTCGTCGCGGCGCCGAGAGCTCCGTCGCCCCAGGCCTGAGCGTCGGCCGACATCACTCTCTTCGCAGTCCTGTCGGCGCGCCCGAGCAGGAGCCCGTTCAGCTCCGCCCGGGTCGCGGCGAATTCGTCCCAGTCCATCGGCCCTCCGCAGGACCCTCCGGCGCGGTCAGGCACCGGTGTCCGTCAGCTCCTCGCCCCCAGCTCGCGGTCGAGCATGAAGAGAGCGCCGGTGGAATCGCCGGCTAGAACGAGCTTCTGTACAATGGAGTCCGCGTGCGCCTCCTCCTCCACCTGCTCGTCCACGAACCACTTCAGGAAGCTCGCGGAGGCGTGGTCCTTCACCGCGATCGAGAGGTCCATGAGCGTGCCGATGCGCGCGGTGATGTGCTCCTCGTGGGCGAGAGCGGCCTTGAACGCCTCTAGGGGGGTCTTCCACTTCGCCGTGGGCTGGGCGATGGCCTTGAGGGCCACCTTGCCGCCCCTCTCGACGATGAAGGAGAAGAACTTCATCGCGTGGGCCGTCTCCTCCTGGCTCTGGACCCTCATCCACTTCGCGAATCCCGGCAGGTTCACGGACTCGAACCAGGCCGCCATGGCGAGGTACAGGTAGGCCGAGAAGGCCTCCTCGTTGATCTGGGCGTTGAACTCGTCGAGCACCTTCCTGTCCATCATGTCGCACTCCTCCAGAGGCTGTGGATGTTGCAGTACTCACGCGCCGAGAGCCCGGAGGCCACGGGGCCCGGGAAGAAGGCCTCGGGCGCCAGCCCGGGTGCCAGGTGACGCCTGCACGTGCGGCCGTCGGCCGCGAGCTCTATCCACTCGATGAAATGGTTCTCGAGCATCGGGTGCGGAACGCTGCCCACCCTGACCATGTACCCTCCGTCGACCCTCTCGATGATGGGTACGTGCTTCTCGACCGAGGAGTCGGCGGTCTGCTCGACCAGGGCGCTCATCGGCTCGCCGCAGCAGACCAGCGTTCCGCCGCCGTGGTGGAGCATCTCGACGATGTTGCCGCATTTCCCGCACTTGAACACGGTTCCTGTCATGTCAGACCTCCGGGTTTACGTCCCATGGACCGATACTACAATATCGAGGGCGGGCGGGGCACGCCCGGCGCCCGCGACTTCAGGACGACCAGGGTCACGTCGTCGTCCGGGATGTCGCCGTCCGGAGGCTCCGAGCCGCTCAACAGCCTCTCGACGAGCTGATCCGGCGAGGCTCCGGGATGATCCCGGACGAGCGACGCCATCCACTCGAGAGGGTTCTCCCCGATCCTCTCCAACCTGTCCGACAGCCCGTCGGTGTAGATGACGAGCGTATCTCCCGCTCCCATCGTCACCGTCGCCGATCCGTATGCGGCCCCGGGCGAGATGCCGAGCACGAGCCCGCCTTCCTCGAGCTCGATCGTCCCCCCTCCGCACGAGATCCCGATCAGGAGCGGGTGGTCGTGGCCGGCGTTGCAGTACTCGATCGAGCAGGAGGAGGGATCGAGCACGGCGCAGAAGAAGGTCACGAAGCGGTCCTCGGGGCATATCCTGCAGAGGAGCCCGTTGAGGGCGGAACACGTCCCGGCCGGGGGGTAGCCCTCCTCGAGGAGCGTGGTCGCAGATGCGTGCACGGCCGACATCAGGATCGCCGCCCCGGCTCCCTTGCCGGCAACGTCGGCGACGAAGATCCCGACCCTGCCGTCCTGCAGGCGCGAGATCCCGAAGCAGTCGCCCCCCACCTCCCGGGTGGGCCGGCAGACGACAGAAGCGCCGAAGGGGGACAGATCGGGGACCGGGGCGGAGAGCAGCCCGTCCTGCACGCTCCTCGCTATCTCGATCTCCTCCTGGTATCTCCCCCTCTCGATGTTCTCGGCAAGCAGGCGCGAATTGAGCATGGCGACGCCGGCGAGCCCTGCGAACGCCTCGACCAGGCCGGTGGACTGCCTCACGAAGGCGAACGGGCTCGACGAGACCGCCACCAGGCTCCCGAGGTCCATCCCACCGGCGCGGATGGGCGTCACCAGCAGGGACCTCGTTCCGAGCCCGGCCGATCCCAGCCTCGCGAGCGGGGAGCCCTTCGGGAGCCCTGCGAGCACCTGCGTCCCCCGCATGCCAGGGGCGCCCACCATGCCGCTGACTCCGCATCCAGGCAGCCCCTCCACGATCAGGTCCGTGCCGCTCACCTTCACGATGCTCGACGAGCCTTCCGAATCGAGCAGCTCGACCCACGCCGCGTCGACTCCAGGCAGGCCGCAGGCGAGCCTCGCAACGCTCTCGCAGACAGCCTCCGCCCCTGCTCCGGAAAGGATGAGGTCGCCGAGCTCCTGCACCGACCTGAGCCCCCTCCTCAGGCGCTCCATCGCGCCCGCCGAGGGCAGCGAGAGGAGGATCGCGAAGGCGGCCGCCCCCGATATACCCGAACCCGCGACGAAAAGAGCCGTCGACAGCCCGGAGACCGCCCGGGAGGCCCCGGCCAGGTCCGCCGAGTCCGCCGCTGCCGCAGAGGCCGCGGCAAGGGCTATGGCGACGGCCATTGCGATCCATCTGCCCCTCGAATCGAGGTAGTGGATCCATCCCGATCTGAATCCGGCGAGCAGAGCCGCGGCAGCGGCGAGGAACACCACCGGGCCGGTGCCTGTGAAGGATCCGTTCTCTCCCGTGCCCCCTGCGGCCGCCTCACCGGAGGGGAGCACGGAGAGCAGGATCCCGTCAAGGATCAGGAGCCCGACCAGGATCACGGAGACCGCTCCCGCGAAGCGGGGGCTGTCGGTCATCGAGAGGGATCTGGCATAGACCAGGAAGAGGACGGACGAGGCGATGGACAGCCCGGTCAGGGCGCCGGCGGGAATCCGCGCCTCCAGCAGCGAGAGGCCGGAGGAAGCGGCCAGCAGGACGGCTGCTATGGTCAGTCTCGCACCAAGGCTCCTCCGCGCGGGAGTCGCGAGGGTCTGGAAATACAGGAGGGCCGCGGCCAGAGAGGCCCCGATCCCGGCGGGATCCGGGGAGGCGGCACCGAGTGCTCCGGACAGTGCTGCGAATACCGCCGTCAGCAGGGCGGCAGGGAGCCCCGGAACCCTCGGGATGCCCATGCTCAGCCGGATGCCAGCATGCCGAGGATCCGGCTCGTCAGCGAACCGGACTGGACGCGATGCTCTGTCCCGGACGCCATGTCCCTTACGAGAGCTTCTCCCGAGGCGACCTCCTCCGGTCCGGCGACGACCACCAGCCTCGTCCCGGCCTTGCCTGCCGCCCTGAACTGCCTCGAGATGCTCCTGCCTTCGATCTCCATGACCGTCCTGACGCCGTGCGCCCTCAGGCTCTCGGCCCACGCCAGGGCGGCCGGCGCCTCGGAGGCGGAGTAGACCGCCACGAACACCTGCGGCCTGCTGGATTCCCCGGGATCGGCGGGCAGGAGCCCGTACGTCTCCAGGAACAGCTTCAGCGTCAGCAGGCCGAGGCCGAAGCCCACACCCGTCACCGGCTTCCCGCCGAACAGGCCCACTAGATCGTCGTACCTGCCGCCGCCGCAGATGGCCCGCCTGTTCCCGCCCCCGGTGTCCGAGAGCTCGAAGACCGTGCCGGTGTAGTAGTCCAGCCCCCTGACCACGGATGCGTCGAATGTGGCGGAGGCTAGCCCGGCGGCTTCGAGCAGCCCGGCGAACTCCCTCATGCGGGCGTAGCTCCCGGATCCCGATGCAGCGCCGGCCAGCCACTCGTCATCCAGGGACCTCACCGAGGCGAACCGTGGCGCGGCGAAACTCGCCGGCATCCGGTACGAAGGCGGCGTGACGAGTTATCTG
>JAKLEF010000152.1 GCA_022703195.1 Candidatus Fermentibacterota bacterium
TCCACCCGCCCGTCGACGCGGCATGGCATCACGAATGGGCATCCCTCGTGGCCTCGGGCGATGTCCTCGCGTTTGCGCCGTACTTCCGCGCCCCGCTCTATCCGTGGCTCCTGGGGGCGTGGTACGCACTGGCGGGATCGTCCGTACAGGCGGGGGCATTGTTATCCCTGGCAGTCTCGGTTGCAGGATGCGTGCTCCTGCACAGGGCCGCCCTGCTGTTCACGGGGAGGCGCGCCGCGCTCGCCGCGGCCCTCTCCTGGTCCCTCTGGGCCCCCGCCGTGTTCCAGTCCTCGACCCTTCTGATAGAGCCCCTCTACATGACGCTGCTGATCGCCTCCCTCCTTCTGCTCCGCGGGGGGCGCCCCTCCTGGGCGTCCCTCCTGATGGGTCTTGCCGCCATAGCGAGGCCGGGAGCCCTGCTGCTGATTCCGACCCTGTTCATGCCAGCCGGTCGCAGGAGGTATCTGAGGCTGCTGCCAGCGCTCGCCCCCGCAGCCCTCGTATGGGGCGTCAACTCCTGCGCCGGCGATCCGGGCGTGTTCATCTCCTCCCAGGGAGGCATCAACCTCTATCTCGGCAATGCCGCGGAGGCTGACGGGATGACCGCCTTCGCCCCGAGACCCCCCGACGGCTCCGTGGTCCGGCCCGACAACGTATGGTCGGCCAGCGTGCTCGGTGCCCCGCCCGGCTCCACGGAGTCAGCCGTGTCGCGGTACTGGACTGCCAGGGCCGCCGGATCGGCCATGGACGACCCGGCCCGCTGGGCGGCGCTCACCGCGCGGAAGGCCCTTCTCCTCCTCTCACCGGTGGAGATCCCCGGCAACTACGACCTCTACTACATGCGCGGATCGTCGCGGCTCCTGGGCGTACTGCTGCTGCCGCCGCCCTGGTGCGTCCCGTTCTCGATCCTCCTGCTGCTGCTGCCACAGGTGCTCGCATCGGGGAGGGCGGACTGCGGCGACAGGCTCCTCGCGGCCTGGGTCCTGCTGCTCCTGGCCGGTGTCCTGCCGTTCTTCGTCACGGGGAGGTTCAGGCTGCCCGCGATACCGTTCATCCTGCTCCTGTACGCCCGGAGGCTGCCCAGGAGGGCTCCCGGGCTGATACCGCTGGCCGCGGGGCTCGCGCTCGCAGCCGGGGGGGCGCTTGCGTCGGGGGGGCTCGCAGGTAGGTCAGGCGTGAACATGCCCTTCCAGGATGCGCTCGCCCACGTCGAGGAAGGCAGGACGGCCGAGGCCGAGGTTCTGTTCCTGATGTCGCTGGACAGGTCCTCCCTCAGGCCCGACCTCAACATGAACAGGGTCGAGGCCATGCACGACCTCGGCCTCCTGGCAGCGCGGAGGGGCGATCTGGAGGAGGCGGCGGGATGGTGGAGGGCCGCCCTCGCTCTGGCGCCAGGGTTCACGCCCTCCCGCGAGGCGCTGGAGGCCATGCCCTAGTCCGGCCAGCCCGCCGCCGGACATATTCGGGAGCAGTCGCGGAAGTGGCCAACAATGCGAAAGGAAGAAGCAATGGCCGATCAGGTGGAGTTCAACGAGGCCAATGTGCGGGCCGAGATCGAGAAGATCCGTCCGTTCCTCCAGAACGACGGCGGCGACATTGAGTTCGTGGCGCTCGAGGGCAACGTGGCGAGGGTCAGGCTCAAGGGGTCCTGCTCGGGCTGCGCCTTCGCCTCCCTGACGCTCCAGTTCAGCGTCGAGAAGACCCTGAAGCAGACTTTCCCCCAGCTGGAGAGGGTGGAGAACGTCCAGGGAGCATAGGGGGCCGGGAGCCAGGAAGGCTGCCGTCGACCTGCTCTGCGGAAGGGATGCCCGGGGTGTCTCCGGCAGGGACAGGGACTTCGCATTCCTCCTCGAGCGCGGGGCGGTGGCCTGGAGGCTCCGGCTGGATGCGGCCCTGGAGCCGTTCTGCTCGCGGCCGCTCCAGTCCCTTCAGATCGAGGTTCTCTCAGCGCTGCGCATCGGTGCGTTCCAGCTCCTCGTCCTG
The DNA here is from genome assembly GCA_022703195.1 of Candidatus Fermentibacterota bacterium. Taxonomy (GTDB): domain Bacteria; phylum Fermentibacterota; class Fermentibacteria; order Fermentibacterales; family Fermentibacteraceae; genus Fermentibacter. The sequence goes on from JAKLEF010000152.1 coordinate 1,984, forward strand.
GACACCCCGGCGCACGCCGCGGTGTCGGCCACCGTCGACGCCTGTCCTCCGAGGGCCAGGCCCTTCGTCAACGCGGTCCTGAGAAGGCTCGCCGCCGAGGGCGAGCCCCGCGACCTCCCACCGTGGATCGCCCAGTCACATCCCCGCGAGCTCTGGGACCGCTGGTCCGCCCGCTACGGCGCAGCGGGGGCCGAAACCCTCATGCGCTGGGACAACTCCCCTCCCGATCTGGGCTGCTGGTGTCCCTCCCGCGAGGTCGAGGGTGCACCCGGCCGCTACCTGGAAGGCTACAGGTACTTCGAGAGGTCGGGCAGGCTGGATCCATCCGGCATGGAAGGGATCTACGTGCAGGACGAGGGCGCGGCGGTCGTTGCCTCGGGAGCCGCCAGCCTCCCCGGGGAGACAGTGCTCGACATCTGCGCCGCACCGGGCGGCAAGACGGCCCATCTCGCCTCGAAGGGCGGGACGGTCCTCTCCATCGATTCCTCCGTCGAACGCATGGGGCTGTGGAAGGAGAACGCGCGCCGCCTGGGCTGGGAGTCATGCCACCCTGTCGTTGCCGACTGCACAGCCCTCCCGGTGAGCTCCGCCGACAGGGTGGTGGTGGATGCCCCGTGCACCGGGACCGGCGTCCTCAGGAGGAGGACCGACGCGAGATGGGGCTTCAGCGCAGGGCTTCTGGCCAGATGCACGGCCGTACAGGCCGCGCTTCTCGATGCCGCGGCGGAGTGCGTCAGGCCGGGGGGGAGCCTCGTCTACTCCGTGTGCAGCCTCGAGCCCGAGGAATCCACGATGCAGGTCTCCCGCTTCGAGGATGCGCACCCCGGCTACAGGCGGGCCGAGTTCCCCGCGCCGGGGGTTCTTGTCAGGGACGGCATGCTGTGCATATTCCCACCCGAACACGGCATCGACGGACATTTCGCAGTCCGCTGGGAGAGGATGAGTTGAAAGACACTGGCAGGTTCCTCGTCCTCCTCCTGTCAGGGGCGGCCATGGCCTTCATAGCCGGAGCAGTCATCGCCCCTCTCGCCTTCAGGACCCCGAGGTTCGTCACCGCGCTCGGCGCTTCGGCCCAGCCGGTCATCGTCCCTCAGGTCACGGGCTTCACCAGGCAGGATGCCAGGCGCGAGATCGAGACTGCCAACCTGGTCCTGGCCGGCGAATGGTCCGAGTACGGGCCTGCCGAATCGGCCGGGCAGGTCATCAGGCAGGATCCGGCCCCGGGGACCCAGGTTCCCAGGGGGTCGCCGGTCAACGTATTCTGGAATGTGGGCCCGCTCTTCAGGCCCTACGACCCCGACATGCTGGTCGGGCTCACGGCCACCGAGGCCGAGGAGATGATAGCGGACTGGCAGCTCTACACCTCCGGCAGGAGCCGCGCCCCGCACATCTCGGTCCCCGAGGGCAGGGTCATCTCGGTCCATCCCCGATATGCCGACAGCCTCCCGGTCTACATCCCCGTCAGGCTCCTCGTCTCGACCGGGTGGGACGGGATGCCCCTCTTCACCGGGATGGGGATGGCCGAGGCCGAGAGCATCGCCGCAGTACACGAGCTGACGCTCGTGACAGAAGGCTCCGACATGGCGGGGGAGAGCGGGATGGACAGCCTCGTGGGCTCCCAGACACCGGCGCCCGGCACTTCGTACTTGCCGGGGGATACCGTGCGGGTGCGCATGACATTCACATCGCCGGCAGCCCCTGGCGCCGGGACGGAGGAACCCGGCCAGCAGGGCTGGGGCCAGTGGTGATTGCTGCATGAAGCGCCTGATTTCGGCCTCGATCCTCTCCTGCGACCATGGGATGCTCAGCCCGGAGGCAGCCTCCATGGAGGCCGCCGGGGCTGACATGATCCACCTCGACGTCATGGACGGGGTCTTCGTGCCCGAGCTCACCTTCGGCCCCGCCGCCGCGGCCTCGATATGCCGCGCGGTCGGTGTTCCAGTCGACGCGCATCTCATGGTGATGCATCCGGATACGCTCATCGACGGTTTCGCCGGGGCCGGGTGCAGGTACGTGACCGTCCATGCCGAGACATGCCCCCACCTAGACAGGACTCTGGCGAGGATCCGTGAGATGGGATGCCTCTGCGGGGTCGCCCTGAACCCCGCCACCCCTCCGGAGGCGGTGAGATGGGTTCTCCCGGTCGTCGACCTGGTGCTGGTGATGACCGTGAACCCGGGCTACGGCGGACAGAGCCACATCGATCATGTCCGCCCCAAGATAGCTGTTCTGAGGCGCGGTCTAGACGAACTCGGCCGCGACGACGCCCTCGTCTCCGTCGACGGGGGAGTCGACTCCACGAATGCCGCCCTGCTGCGCAACTGCGGCGCCGACATGCTCGTGGCCGGATCGTTCATCGCCCGGAGCTCCGACCGGGCGGCAGCCATGGAGGCACTGAGATGAGGAAGGCCGTGCTGGCGGCATCCGGACTCCTGGCCCTGCTGGCGGCATCCTGCGGGACCCAGACCCGTTCCGTCGACGAGGGAACCGTGGAGGAGCTCCGTACGCTGTTCGAACAGACGCAGTGCGAGTTCAGGATGGACGACCTGGCCTATGCCGTCTCGGTGCAGTTCCCCTATCTGGTGGAGGACTCGCTTCCCCCCGACGTGATCCCCGCCGGGGTCCCCGACAGCCTCACGGCATGTCCCGTGAGCCTCCTGTCCTATGCGATCCACTTCGAAGCCGACGGCATAACGGTGACATGTCCCTCCGGGCACGGGTCCGTCACCGTCGATTACTAGCACTTGAAGTTGTGTGCAGCCTTGCATATGATTGACTTTCTCCCGGCCTGCGGCCGGTAGGGCCGACGGATGCTCGAGAGGCTCTCGGAGAGGCTCGGATCCGTGCTCGACCGCCTGCGCGGGCGGGGGGTGGTTTCCGCCGCCGACGTGTCGGAGGCGATGCGCGAGATCAGGCGTGCGCTGCTCGAAGCCGATGTCAGCATCCGCGTCGCCCGCGACTTCGTCGAGCGGGCCGGGGCCGAGGCCCTGGGCGAGAAGGTCCTGAAGAGCCTCACGCCGGGCCAGCAGATCGTGAAGGTCATCCACGACCAGCTCGTCGGGCTCATGTCCCACGAGAGGACCGCGCCGGATACCGGCGGCAGGAGGCCGGTCGTGTGGCTCCTGGCCGGGCTCCAGGGTTCCGGCAAGACCACGACCGCGGCGAAGCTCGCGGTCTGGGCGGCCAGGAGGCGCGGGATGCGACCGCTGCTGGCGGCATGCGACCTGCAGAGGCCCGCTGCCGTCGAACAGCTCGGGATCCTGGCCCGGAAGGCGGGCACCGGGTTCTTCGGCGAGAGGTCGGCCGGAGGTCCCGCCGACGTGGCGAGGGCCGCGCTGAAGCTCGCCGGCAGGGAGATGTACGATCT
>JAKLEF010000153.1 GCA_022703195.1 Candidatus Fermentibacterota bacterium
GCCGCGCCGGGCGGCCCGAGGGAGGGCGGTTTCCTCCTGTACGTCGGCAATGCGAGGCTCTACAAGAACCTGCCGAGGCTCCTGGCTGCGTACGAGAAGGCGTCCGGCGCACCCGACCTCGTCATGGTCGTGAGGCGCGACCGGGAGTTCCCGGCCTTCGAGCGGGTCCTGCGGCGCTCGGGCGCCCGGGGGAGGATAAGGGTCCTGAGCGCGGTGCCTGACGAGGAGCTGACCCGGCTCTACCGGTCGTGCACGGCCTTCGTCTCGCCCTCCGTCCGTGAGGGGTTCGGCCTGCCCGTGCTCGAGGCGATGGCCGCCGGCTGCCCGGTGATCGCGAGCCGCGGGACTGCTCTGGAGGAGGTGGCCGGGGACGGCGCGCTCCTGGTCGATCCGACCGATGTGGACGCAATGGCGGGAGCCATCGCCGAGATCTGCGGGAACCCCGGCATGAGGGCCGAGCTTTCGGCCAGGGCATCCTCCCGCGCCGCCCTGTTCGGCTGGGACTCCACGGCAGGGAGGATCGCCGAGATGATAGAAGGAACGATGAAGCCATGAAGACTGCCGTCGTGAACGCCCCGTTCCTCGGGGGGAGGTTCTCCAGGACCTCGAGATCCCCCGCCATCCTGAAGAGCGGGACCCTCTACTGGCCGTTCTGGCTGGCCCACGGCACGGGGGCGCTCGAGCAGGCCGGGTTCGAGACGCTGTTCCTCGACTGCCCGGCTCAGGGCATCGGCGAGGACGAGATGCTCCGCAGGGTCGCCGAGGCATCCCCCGGGCTCATCGCGGTGGATACCTCCACGGCCGCGATATACAGCGACCTCAGGCTGGCATCGGCCCTGAAGTCGGGGAACCCCGGCGCCAGAGTGTTCCTGCTCGGCACGCACGCGAGCGCGCTGCCGGAGGAATGCCTGAGGCTCGCCCCCTCGCTGGACGGGGTGGTCCTCGGCGAATACGACCGCACACTGGTCGAGCTGGCGCAGGCGGTGGACGGGGGAGGCGGTTTCGACGCCATACCCGGCCTCTGCCTCAACCGCGACATGGATTTCCACCGCACTCCCGCCCGGGAGCCGATCCGCGACCTCGACTCGCTTCCCTTCCTCGCCGACGTCTACCGGAGGCATCTCAGGCCCGGTGACTACTTCTTCGCGGCTGCCAGATACCCGAGCGTGATGACGATCACGAGCCGGGGGTGCCCCTGCAGGTGCTCGTTCTGCCTGTGGCCGCAGGTCCTGCACCGCGGGCTGTACCGCACCAGGACCCCCGGGCACGTGGCCGAGGAGTTCCTGCTGTTCCGGGAGTACTTCCCGCAGATCCAGGAGATCGTCGTCGAGGACGACACCTTCTCGGCCGACAGCAGGCGTGTGGAGGCCGTGGCCGACGCGCTGATCGCCGCCGGGAACCGCCTCCCCTGGACGGCCAACACCAGGGCCACGATCACCCTCGAGGCCATGCGGAAGATGAAGGCCGCCGGGTGCAGGCTGATAATCGTGGGCTACGAGTCGGGTTCGCAGGAGATACTCGACAGGGTGACGAAGGGGACCACCATCGGGCAGAACCTCGAATTCGCCGAGAGGGCCCGCAGGGCCGGCCTCCTGGTGCACGGATGCTTCATGGCGGGCAACCCCGGCGAGACGCCGGAAACGCTAGAGGCCACGCTGTCGATGGCCATGAGGCTCCGGCCCGACACCGCCCAGTTCTTCCCGATCATGGCCTATCCCGGCACGAAGATCTATGACGAGTACGACAGGCAGGGCATGCTGAGGACCCATGACTTCAGGCAGTGGGTGACACCGGAAGGGCTCCACGACTGCGTGGTGGACCTGCCGGGCCTCAGCTCCCGCGACCTCGTGAACTGGTGCGACGGCGCGCGCAGGAGGTTCTATCTCAGACCTTCGTACCTCCTCTACAAGGGGATCCAGTGCCTGCGCCACCCCCTGACGGAAGGCAGGAGGACCATGAAGGCCTTCGGCACGTTCCGGAAGCACCTCTTCCGCAACTCCGGCGCCGCCCGCGCATGACGACGGCCGTGATCCTCCTCTGGGTGTCTGCGGGGCTCCTGCTCCTGCACTACGCAGGCTATCCCCTGGCGCTGGCCCTGGCGGCCGGCCTCGTGGGGAGGCGTCGCGGCGCAGAACCCGCGGGAGGCGGACCCCTCAAGGTGAGCGTTCTGATCTCAGCGAGGAACGAGGAGAGGCATATCGGCGCCAGGATCGAGAACCTCCTCGCCCAGGACTACGAAGGTCCGGTCGAGATACTCGTCGGCTCCGACGCCTCCACCGACGGCACCGACCGGATCGTCTCCGGATTCGACGGAGTGAGGCTGCTCAGGTCGGAGACCAGGTCGGGCAAGCCGAGGATGCTGCAGGCCCTCAGGAGGATGGCGACCGGCGATGTGCTGGTCTTCACCGATGCCGACACCGTCTTCGCCCCGGGTACCATCGGCAGCCTCGTCCAGCCCTTCGCAGACCCCCGTGTCGGGTGCGTGGACGGGGTCAGGCTGAACAGCCTGGACGGGAGCACCTGCGAGAGCACCTACATGAAGTACGAGAGATGGATAAAGAGGATGTGCAGCAGCTTCGGGGCCGTGCTCGGAGGGACCGGAGCGGTGTTCGCCCTCCGCGCATCCGCCTTCTCCCCTCTCGCTGAGGACAGGTCGGATGACTTCGAACTCGCGGTCATGGCCAGGATGCAGGGCTTCGGATGCGTGTGCGCCCCGGGAGCGGTGGCCGTGGAGCCCTCGCCGGACGACCGGGCCCAGTACAGGCGCATGGTGAGGATCGTGAGCTGGATGTCCGGGAGCGGACTGCGGATGTTCGCCATGGCGCTCTCCCGCGGCCGTGCGGGCCTCGCCCTGCAGCTCCTCGTCCACAAGATCCTCCGGTGGATCTCGGGCTACCTCCTGGTGACCGCCACGGTCTGCGCCGGACTGCTGTCCGCAGCCGCACCCTTCTCCTGCATCTTCTGGCTCCTGATGGCCTTCCATACCCTCGCCCTGGCAGGGCTGCTGCTCGGGGACGCCATGCCGGGCCCGGCGAAGTTCCCGTTCTACTTCTGGGTCATGAACCTCGCATCGATGGTGGGCTTCGCCAGGATGGTCATGGGGAGACCCGTGGAGACCTGGGACCGCAGGGCCCTGCGGACGGAGACCCGGACATGAGGAAGCTGCTCATCCTCCTGGGGATCCTGGCCGACGGGGCCGCCGTCGCCATCTCGCTCGCGGCCGCGAGCTGGCTGAAGTTCGACTCCGGGCTGTTCCCCGGCACCGAAGGCCCGGGCCCGAGCGCCATTATCGCCGGGATCTCGGTCTCCGTCCTCTACTGGATCCTGTGCTTCGCGGTGACGGGCTGCTACACGATGCACTGGGACAGGAGCTGGAACGACGAGATGAGGATGACCGCCAAGCCGGTGACGGCCGGGATGGTTCTGCTCGCCGCCATCACATTCCTGGCCGCGCCCGGGTTCTCGATAGGCAGGTGGATCTTCCTCTTCTACTACCTGCTCACCCTCGCCTCGGTCTTCGCGGCCCGCGGCTTCATGCGGCTGATCGAGAAGAAGTCAGCGGAACGCGGGCTGGTCTGGCGAAGGACAGTGATAGTCGGAACCGGCTCGAAGGCTCTGGCCATGGCTTCCGACCTGGCCGCCCGGCCTGCCCTGGGCTACAGGACGATCGGGTTCGTCAGATCCTCCTGCGAGAACGGCCCGTCGGAGGTCCCCGCCGACCGGATACTGGGCGACAGCTCCGAGCTGCCCGGCATCATCGAGAGGGAGGGGGCCACCGAGATCATCATCACCCTGGCCTCGAACTTCCACGACGACATCCTGTCCATGCTCCTGCCGGCCACCTGCTCAGGGGTGAGGGTGAAGGTCGTCCCCGACCTCTTCGACGTGATCGCGGGGCATGTCCACAACACCCAGATACACGGCGCACAGCTCATGGAGATCACGCCCGGGAGGATGCCGTTCTGGCAGAAGCTGGCGAAGGTGGTGCTCGACTACACCTTCAGCTCACTGGTCCTCCTGATCGGCTCCCCCGTCCTCCTTGCGATCGCCCTTGCCATAAAGCTGGACAGCCGGGGCACCGTCTTCTACTCGCAGACGAGGGTGGGCATGGGCGGGAGGCCCTTCCCCATCTACAAGTTCAGGAGCATGATAAGCGAGGCCGAGAAGAACACGGGACCCGTCTGGGCCGGCAAGAACGACCCCAGGATCACCAGGGTCGGCGCCTTCATAAGGAAGACCCATCTCGACGAGATCCCTCAGTTCATCAATGTCCTGCGCGGCGAGATGTCGGTGGTCGGCCCGAGGCCGGAACGCCCCAAGATCGTCGAGGAGCTCAAGAAGGTCTATCCTTTCTTCGAGAAGAGGCTCACCCTGAAGCCCGGCATCACGGGCTGGGCGCAGGTGAAGCTCGATTATGTCGACACCGTCGAGAACATCGCCGACAGGCTCAGGTACGATTTCTTCTACATGGAGAACCAGTCGCTGTTCCTGGACATCGAGATCATGCTCCGCACGATGATCGTGATGATCACCGGGAAGGGCGCCCACTAGCACGGAGGCACCGGATATGCCCGTTCCGCTACTCGACATCTCCCGCCAGCACGCGCCCATACTTTCCGAGCTGAGAGCCGTCCTCGACGAGGCCCTGGCGGGATCGCGCTTCATAAAGGGCCCCGCTCTGGAGAGGTTCGAGCACGACCTCGCGGGCTACTGCGACGCGAGGCGAGCGGTGGGCTGCGCGTCCGGCACCGACGCCATCATCCTCGCCCTCCAGGCGCTCGACCTGGCGCCGGGCGAGGAGGTCGTGACCACGCCGTTCACGTTCTTCGCATCGGCTGGAGCCATCGTCAGGGCGGGCGGGATACCCGTCTTCATCGACATCCAGCCCGACACATTCAACATCTCGCCGGCCGCCTTCAAGCGCTTCCTCGACCAGAACTGCGCCCTGACGGACAGGGGCGCCGTCGACAGGCGGACGGGGCAGGCGGTACGGGCGCTGGTCGCTGTGGACCTCTTCGGCCAGGTGGCCGACATGGACTCCCTCGAGAGGACCTGTTCGGACTGGGGTGTCTCCCTGGTAGAGGACGCCTGCCAGTCGATAGGCGCCATGTGGAAGGAACGCAGGGCGGGGACCTTCGGGCGTGTGGGATGCTTCAGCTTCTTCCCGTCCAAGAACCTGGGCGCCCTCGGCGACGCGGGTGCGATGGTCACCGACGACTGCGCGCTGGCCGACAGGCTGGTGAGCCTGCGCGAGCACGGCGGGCAGGGCTACATCCACCGCGAGGTGGGCACCAACAGCAGGATGGACGCCATCCAGGCCGGCTTCCTCTCGGTGAAGCTGCGGC
>JAKLEF010000154.1 GCA_022703195.1 Candidatus Fermentibacterota bacterium
CTAGGGCCGACAGGAGACATCTGGCTCCGAGCGCAGATCCTCCTATCCCGTCCACTATCACGTCGTCCACATCGCCTGCGGACGCTTCGGCCAGTTCGAGGCACGAGGCGGCGAGTTCCCTCTGGAAGGGGAGTTGCATGAAACCGAGCCTGCCGTTCCCTCGCCACTCTGCGAACCTCTCGAGCGGGAGCGCCGGCAGTCCCGGGAACGAGAGCCCCGTCTCGAAGGAGACCCCTGCGGTCGAACTCATGCCGAAACCTCCGCGTGAGGCGGCTGCGCCTTCACGGCCCCGTCCACACCCTCACGGCCGCTCCCCCGGGGATGGGTCCGAGGGCCGTGACTAAATCCCCGTCCGAACAGACCGGCTCGATCCGGATGCTGTCGCCCCCGGCCAGCACCACGAGGCTGGACAGCCCAGAATCGAGCACCGCCCTCCGCGGGAGCGAGAACGAACCCGGGAAGGTGAAGGCCCCTTCGGGAGCCTCTCCGGAATATATGCCCGTTCCGTCCCTCTCCTCCACGAGCCGGAGTTCTCCGGCGGATTCCGGCCAGCGCAGCATGACGGACGAAGGAGGCGGGACGAGCGAGACGAGACTCTGACCTTGCACCACTATCTCGGCTCCGGGTCTCCCTTCGCTGGGCTGCCCGGCCGATGAGGACGAGACCGAGCGGACCTCCCCCTCGAAAGGCGAGAGAAGGGCGATCCTGGACGAGGCTTCGAGAACCGAGCACCTGGCTGCGGCAAGGGCGACTTCCGCGAGAAGCGCGGAGTCCGCCGGCGAGGCGTCGGAGCGGGCTTCTGCCAGGGACAGGGACATCTCGGCGAGTTCCAGGTCCATCATGGCCACCGAGTCCGTTCCGACAGCCAGGGTGTCCCCCGCACCGACCCGGGTGCCGGGAGAGGCGACGATGATGATGTCTCCGACGTGCGAACCTTCCGCCCAGGAGACTTCGACGGTGTCCGGCCCGGCGGCCTCGACGCCGAAGACGGCGGGCGCACCGGGCAGGACAGTCGAGACGCCCCCCAGGGAGGACGAGTCCGCGGGAACTCCGGTCTGAACGGGCCGCTGAGGGCCGCAGGCGCAGAAGAACGCGACTGGACAGGCGAGCATCGCGGCCTTAGCTTCGCGCCTGATCCGGTGCGCAAAACCCATCGTCCGGGGAGGGAAGACCTTGCTCTCGATCAAGCCTGCTCCTGTCGCGGCGGCATTCATTCTCCTCACCGCCTCCTGCGGGACCCGGACATCCGGTTTCTTCTCAGGGCCGCTGATCGGCAGGGAACCCGGGCCGGGCGCGGCCGTGGAGGCGATGGCGCCCGAACTGACGGACACTCTGCTCAACTGCAGCTTCGACGACGTCACGGACGCTCCCTTCGGGCCGGACTGCCGCTTCGAGGTCTATCACGGAGGGCTCCACATCGACAATTCTGCGTCCGGCGAACCGCTGGTTCTGCTCTCGACGGCCGCCCTGACAAGGGACGGCACGGTGGAGGCCGTCTTCCAGATCGAGGAATCGTCGCCCCATTCCATCCTCGGGCTGGTGCTCAGGGCGGAGGACGACGGGAGCTTCCTGCTCGCAGGAGTCAACTCCCGCGGGCAGTATTCGATACAGAGATGCCTCGGGAGCATGTGGACCCCCGTGATGGGCCTCGACCCCTTCGAAACGAGCCGGCTGCTCTCCTACGACCCTGCGAGCATCGAGCTCGCGGCGGAGATACACGGCAACTATGTCGATTTCTACGTGAACGGACAGCTCCTGCAGGTCGTCAGGACCACGATGCCGGTCATGGGGCGCACGGGCATCTTCGTGGACGGCTGGACGAGCGCCGTGCTGGACCGGATCACGATAATGCCGGAGAGCTGACCTGACCAGCGCACTAGCCCTCATCCCCGCGATCACGGCAGGTTTCGCCGGGCCGGGGGTATACACATGCCCGCCCCCCGACACCTCGGGCACGGTCGACGCATCCCCGGCGCCGGACGGGTTCCCGATCCTGTGCTACCACTCCATCGGCACCGGTGGCCGCCTCTCGGTCAGCGCAGCCAGGTTCAGGGGCGACCTCGAGCAGCTCTGCTCGGAAGGCTTCTACCTGATCACCCCCGACGATCTGGCGGACGGTCTGACCAGGCTGCCCGAAGGGCGCAGCCCCGTCATGGTGACGTTCGACGACGGATGGCAGAGCCAGTTCGACTACGTCCAGGACGCCGACGGGCTGCTGCGGATAGACCCTTCCTGCGCCGTGGGGATCATGGAGTCCTTCTGTTCGGAACACCCGGACTTCGGCCGCGGGGCGGTCTTCAACATCTCCCTCGACAAGACGCCCTTCGGCCAGGCCGAATACCTCGAGCAGAAGCTCAACTTCCTGCTGGACAACGGTTACGCTATAGGGAACCACACCATGAGGCACAGGAGCTTCACCGGCCTGCCTCCGGAGCTGTGGGCCACCGCCCTGACCGGAGTGCTCACCGATCTCGACCGCAACCTGGGGATGAGGACCTGCGAGATCAGCACGGCCGCATGGCCGGGCGGGCGCCTCCCCGAGGGCCGGTGGGTCGAGGAGAGGCTCGGCACGATCGAGTACGAGGGCTCCCCGGTGGCCCGGTTCGGATACCTGGTGGACGGAGCCCTTGCAGATCTCGGAGACGCGGGTTCCTCGGGCGGCCGCCTGAGGCTCAGCAGGGTCGACATGGCGCTCTACTCGATATCCAGGCTGTTGTTGCACAACGGCTTCTACAGGCCTGACGCCTGGCGGGCCGACCTTCACGATCCGATGCCCTTCAGACCCGTGCCTTCTCCGGAATAGACGGGCCCAGGAGCTCCCAGTCGCGGGGAGGGATCGGCCTGCAGCCCCAGGCCGGCCTGCCGACGCAGAGCACCGCACAGAGCCTCATCCCCGGCCTGGCCCGGGAGGACTTCCTCCATCCCGGCATCACGGGATGAAGTGTCCGGGCCACGCCGTTCCAGAAGGTGCCCAGCCCCATGGCCTCCGCAGCGGTCATGACGAGGGTCGCTGCAATGATCCCGTCGCTCAGGGAGGTCGGGCTTCTCCGCGGAGAGAAGAAGAAGAGGACCAGCGGCGCCTTGCGGAAGACGAGATCCTCCCCCGCCGCCTCGCGTTCCAGGAATGGGCCGGTCCCGGTCAGCGCTCCCAGGATCCTCAGGAGCCCGCATTTCCCGAGCAGGCGGGCCGTCCTGACGATGCCCGTGCCGAGAGCGAGGGCTTCGGTGTCCCTGAAGGCCCTGACTGCGAGGCCGCAGGCGTTCACTCCGGTGGGCGACCATCCGACCGGCTCGAGGAGCCTCGCGAGTTCCGCATCCGAAATGGAGCTCCCGTCGAAGAACCTCGTCGATCTGCGCCTCTTCATCAGAGAAAGCAGGGAATCTCCGCTGCACGGTTCCACGCAGGACGGTCCGGGGCAGCCGAAGGCGCCGGCCGGACAGAAGGCCGCGCAGTGCCCGCAGGCTATGCATTTCCGTGGATCGAACGAGGGGCGGCCCCCCGGGTCCCAGGAGACCGCCGATACGGGACAGACCAACCGGCATCTGCCGCATGAGGTGCACGACGCGGGGTCGAAGACGGCCTCAGGGGAGAATCTCGACATCTATCCCTCCGGTAACTGTCCCCGGACGCACGAGGACCACCCCGGGCCACGACCCGTAGGGCTCGCCCGGATCCCACGCACCGTTGCCGTTGCGGTCGGACCAGCACGAGACCGTGTACCGCCCGGCCGGGATGCCTTCGAGGAGGAACCTGCCGGGGTCGATCCCGACGCTGATCGAGACTCCCCCCGAACCGGCCGCACGGGCCTCCAGTACTATGCGTGCCCCGCCTCCCGAGACCGTTCCCTCCATGCTCCCGGGCTCGTCGCCCCATGCCGCCACGAAGGACCATCCCACCGATGCCAGGGAGTCGCCCGCAGGCGAGACGAGGCCGGGGCCTATCTCGACCCTGTACTGCTCCTCCCCGAGCAGGTCGTGCAGAGGCGTGAACGTGAAGGACCTTCCGTCGTCCGCCCTGAGCACGCCATCCACAACGGAACTGTCGGCGACCCGGGTCATGCTGAAGGCGCCCGCCAGGGAATCGGGATCGACCCAGTCGGAGAGCGAGAAGACGACCGAGGTCGATGCGGGCACATCCGTGGAACCCGGGGCGGGGAACGTCGACCTGACACGGATCGTGTCCACCGATGCCGAGTCCGACGATTCGAACTCGATCGAATCCGGCGCCGACGCGTTGCCCAGCAGGTCGGTGACGCCCTCCGTCCGGAGGAGCAGTACGCCTTCCGGCATCCCGCCGGTGGCCAGGACGAGCGACCTCTCCTCCCTCGAACCGGACGACCAGCAGCCGAGCACGGGCACCGGGAAGCCCGAGGTGTCCCGGATGCCGAACACCCGCCGTGCGTCGGCCGGCAGGGCGGGCTCTTCGTTGAAGTCCACCCGGGCGTGGAACTCGTCCAGTGCGAGAACCTGCACGAGCCTCGGACCCACCGTGTCCACGACGGTCAGGACGAGTTCGAGATCGAGCGAGTCGGCGTCACCGATCACCACGGTGGTCTCGGCGCCGGCTTCTACGTCGCGCTCCCAGGACATGCTGCCGTCGCCGTCCTCGAAGCAGATCACCGAATAGGAGCCGCCCGGGAGCCAGCCCGCCACGGCCGATCCGGTCGAATCGGGCGACGTCCTGCGGACCATCGTTCCCAGTGCGTCGAGCACGTCGACCTGGACGGACCCGCTGAGCACGGTCCCCCCCTGCCGGGCGAGCCCGATCCTCAGGGATCCGGAAGGCAGCGTGTCCAGGCCGCTGTAGGCCAGCTCCACCGCCTGGACGATCCTGTTTCCCCGCAGATCGGCCGCCGTGCCGGAGACATGGAGGATCATCGTCCGGGCACCCAGCGGTTCCCCGAGGGACACCACGGTCCGCCCCGGGGAGCTGCCCACGCGGATCGGGATCGCGGGGAACACCCTGATCTCTATGGAGCTCTCCTGCATCCGCTCGCTCCACCGGATCGCCACCTCGTCGAGATCCGGCGTGCCGGCGGAAGGCTCCGGTGAGAGCGAGACGATGTACGGCGGCTCGGTATCCTCGGGGCCGCCGGAAGGTGCGGCGATCCTGGCGCATCCCGCCACGAGGGCGGCCATCGCGGAGGCGCACAGGAGGCGATACCTCACTGCCTCCTCCCCTTTGCCTGAGCCGGGGGGTTCCTTATCGCCGAAGCCCTCTTGTAGAAGCTGGATGCCTCGGTGTAGCGCTTCTGCTTCTCGAGTACGATGGCGAGTTCGGAGAGGATGTCCGGGTCGTCAGGGACATGCTCGCAGGC
>JAKLEF010000155.1 GCA_022703195.1 Candidatus Fermentibacterota bacterium
TGACGCAGGTCCGGGCGCCCCGCCTCCGGTCGATCCGGCCCGCTCGCGCGAGAGGGCGCCGGCTATGGCCTTCCAGCCTCCCCAGATGGATACGGCCACGGAGAAGGCCACCACTTCCGACAGAGTCATCCAGAGCCTGGATGCCAGCGCCAGGAGTGGCAGGATCTCCTGTTCGCCCGCAGGGACCACCAGCCTCATCAGCCAGAGCAGGGTCACCTCGCTGACGCCAATCCCGGCGGGTGCCAGCAGGACGAGGAAACCGACGCCCACGGACGTCGGCATGAGGGCTATCCCGGGGATGAACTCGAGGTGCACCCCGAAGCTCAGTGCGAGGAGGTGGAAGGCGAGGCCGAGGAGCAGATAGACGAGGAGATAGACGGGGATGAGCTTCAGGACGCGTGAGAACCCGGGGTCCACACAGGCCATGTCCCTTCCCGTCAACCTCTTCACCAGTCCGGTCAGGCGCCTGTGCGCGCCGGGGTGGGAGGTCAGGAGCAGGGCGAAGATCACGACTCCCACGGCGATCATGGACAGGGCGAGATCGACTCCCAGCTTCCCGGATATCCGGGGCACCAGCGGGAGCGATACCATGAGGGAGCACGTGACGATGAACAGCGTCTCGAGCACCAGCCCGCGCCCGGCGGAGGCGGTGGAGACGCCGGACTGCCTCGACAGGCCAACCTTCCCGACCGCGGCCCAGACCTTCCCGGGTATGTACTTCCCCAGCAGCGAGACGAAGTGTATCGAGTACGCCTTACGGAGCCCGAGCCGTCCGCCCGAGACCTCGCATACCCGCTTCCACGACCACGCCGCCGCCAGGAAATGGAGCTGGAGGACGGCCATGGAGGCGAGCAGGAGGAGCGGATCGAAGTTCAGGAGGGCGGAGATGCCTCCCGCCGCCCGGATGTTGTCGATCGACATGTCGACCAGGTAGCAGATGGAGGCGAGGGTGAGGAGGATCCCGGCTGCGAGAGGCACCGTGCGCCTGACGAGGGGCCTCTGCCCCGGGGAGGTTCCTGTCGGAGCCTTCCGGGGATCTCCCCTGCTAATCAAGCACCTTCACCCGTCCGCCGCTGGCTTTGGGCGCCTCCCTGGCGCCCGCCCTGTCGCGGACGAATCCGACGAAGTGCGGCAGGCACGCCGTGTCGATCATGGCCTCGAGCGACTTCGACTCATCGGCGGAGCCTGCCAGGAAGGCCTGGATGAGCCTTTCCTCGAGCGTGCCGCGTCTCTTCTCCTCGGCTTCAGACGAGTCGGACCTCCAGGCTTCGGGATCGTGGAGCCGCATCAGCAGCCTCCTCGCTTCCCGCTCGTCATCCGTCACCGAACAGGCCAGGAGCCAGGCATCCCTGGTGCTCACGAGCTGGAAGAGCTGCCTGCCCAGCACCGGGAGACCGACCACGCCGGACGCATGGAGGCTCCTTATCCCGGCAAGCCTCTTCACGAGACGATCGATGATCTTCTTCCTCGTGACGTCATCCATCCCTGCCGGGCCTCCCCCGGTCGAGCGACCGCTGGCTCCAGACCGTCCTCTCGATGGTCAGGAGCGATCCGTCGATCCCGGACAGGCGTCCGACCACGGAATCGAAGCCGTGCAGGGCCCCGGCGGTGATCTTGACGCCCTCCGGCGTACTCTCGAAGCTCCCGATCACGCAGTTCTCGTGGATCCAGTTCTCCAGCCTGCCATCCCTGACGAGCAGTCTGAGCGTGAACCACTCCAGGCGGCTCCGCCTCTCCTCCTCGACGGCTGACAGGAGTTCGTCCACTCCCCGGCCGGTCAGCGCCGAGACGAGCAGGCCGCCCGACGGCAGGGATCCGGGGTCGGCGATGTCGATCTTGTTCCACACCATCAGCCTGGGCACGCTGCCGGCGCCTATCCTCTCGAGGGTGCTCTTCACGGCCTCGTTCTGGACGTCGCGGCAGGGATGCGAGGCATCACCCACCACGAGCACGAGATCGGCATCCCTGACGACGGCGAGGGTGCTGTAGAAGCTTGCGACGAGACCTTCCGGGAGCCTCTCGATGAAACCGACGGTATCGGAGAAGACCACCGATCCCGCCCCTCCGCGGTCGAGCCTGCGGGTCGTCGAGTCGAGCGTTGCGAAGAGCCTGTCGGCGCTGTAGGCGCCGGATCCGCAGATGCGGTTGAGGAGCGTGCTCTTGCCGGTGTTCGTGTACCCGGCGAGGGCCACGCTGAAGGCTTCCGACCTCCTGCCGGCCAGCCTGTCGCGCCTTCCGGCGATCTTCTCCAGTTCCTTCTCGAGAAGCCGGATGCGGGCCCTGGCCTTCCTCCTGTCGACCTCGAGCTGTGTCTCACCGGGCCCCCTGGTGCCGATGCCGCCGCCGAGCCGCGAGAAGTGGTGCCACATGCCGCTGAGCCTGGGCAGTGCGTACTTGAGCTGGGCCAGCTCGACCTGGAGCTTCGCCTCAGCCGTCCTGGCCTGCCCTGCGAAGATGGACATGATGAGTTCGGTGCGGTCGAGAACCTTGCACTCCGTGGCCTCCTCCAGGCGGGAGACCTGGGCGGGTGCGAGATTGTGGTCGAAGACGATCGAGGATACGCCTCCGGCCTGGGCGGCGGCCTTGATCTCCTCGAGCTTTCCCTTGCCTACGAAGGTCGCGTGATCGGGCACCGGCCTGTTCTGGGTGACGAAGCCGACTACCCGCCCCCCTGCGGTGTGCACGAGCGAGGCCAGCTCCTCTGGCGCCCCTGGGGAGGGTGTTTCGTTGCCGAGAGTCACCGAGACGGCGAGGAAGAGCTCCTCCCCGGCGGCTTCCCTCTCCTGTGCGCAGGCCCTGACGGGCATTCCCCTGGCTGGGCCGGCCTCAGCGGACCGGCCTGACTCCGGCCTGACGCTCGACGAGCTTCCTGGCGGAATCGACATCGAGCCGCTTCACGAGGGCCACTTCGCCGGCGAGCACGCCTACGGCCTCGGAGAGGACCCGCTTCTCGGACGGATTGACCTTGCTGTGACCGGAACGGGCTACGATGTCGCGGACCGCCGTCGCCACGAGCCTGGGGTCGCCGCTGTGCACGCGCTCGCGGAGGCTCTCGATCCTGCGCCTCCAGTCGCCGGGAAGCTCTTCGGGGTTTCCGCCCAGCATGTCCAGGGCGGTGTCGAGGGTGCCCTCGTCGACGATGTGCCGCAGGCCGGTATCGTCCAGGCTCTCGACCGGCAGGAGCACTCCGGCGTTGCCCACCATGAGATCGACGACGACACATTCCGTGCACTCGCCCGAGATGTTCTTCACCGAGATGTCGCTGATCCGTCCGGCGCCATGGATGGGGTGCACCACCATGTCGCTCACGGAGAACTGCATTCTCTCGGCCTGGATGATCCCTGACATGACCCCAGTCACTTCAGACGGCATACTCTCAACTCCTGCCTAATAGGACCCAGAAATCCGGCACGGGAACGCTGTCCGGCGGACCGGCGACCTCGTCTGGAACAGCCTGCAGCAACTGCCTGACGCACCCCTCGAAACCGGGGAGCAGGCCCGAATCTGTCCGGTAGAGAAAAGTCGTCCTGTCGAGGAGGGCGGCGAGACCGATCTCCTCGTTGGGGCTCCGGTCTCCGTCCCGGGCATCGACCACGGATATAAGATACTCAATTCCTCCGAGTTCGACACATCGCCCGTCGAGGAGCGCCTTCGTCCAGGAGGCGGGCCCGGCGCCGTCGAGGGTGTACTGGAGCCCCTGGTTCACCACGTCGACGTAGATCGTGTCTGCGGGCGAAGATGGATCGCGCAGGACAGAGGCGTTCACGCCCGGGTAGGAGAGGTCGGTGCCCAGCAGGATCGTGACGTCGACAGGGAGGATGACCATCGTCGTATCCCATGCGGCCAGGCTTTCCGCGAGCGGCCACTCCGGCTGCCCCCGCAGGCCCGCACCGGGTTCGCTGCGCCTGACCAGGAGGACTGATGAAGTCCTGCGGGCCCCAGTGGAGGGATAGGCGTGCGGGTAGTCGCGCGCAGGGCCCTCCCTGAAGGCCGAAGCCGCACCCCCTGCACCCGTGCAGTTGGAGATCCACACCACGGCATCCGCCACGGATGCCCCCCCGGGTACGGCGGCGCTGTCGGCCGCGGGGGGCAGCGTGTCGGCAGGAGGCGTCGCGAGGGTGTCGGGAGTGGGTTCCACGGGGGGCCCCGACCCGCCCGGGCCGTCGGAAGGGCCCGGCGAGAAAAGCACGTAGACCACTGCCAGGATGGCGAGCGCGGCGATGATGACTATCGGGAGAAGCCCCCTCCGCCTCCTCCTGTCGGGTCCGGCGGGAGGTACCGCCATGGGCGGCATCACTGCGGCGGGTTCGGAATGCGGGGCGGGGGGGGCCGCGAGTTCGAGCCCGCGGAGGAGGCCCAGCACTTCCGCCATGTTGGACGGCCTGTCGCCCGGGTCTTCGGCGACCATCCTCTCGACCACGGATCTGAGATCCGGATCCATCGAATTCCATGCCCGTATGACCGAGTCGTGGTCGTCGGCCCCGGCCAGCAGCCTTGTCAGGAATGTGCCGAGGGCGAACACGTCGCTCCGGGGATCGATGGGCCTCGTGCCCACGGCCTCCGGGGCCGAGAAGTGGCTCCCGGGCACGCCCCTGAGACCCGCCGTGACGGTGATGGTCCCGTCAGGAGCCCTGAAGACGCTCTCCGGGCCGATGTAGCCGAGGACCATCCCCTTCAGGTGAAGGTTCCTGAGCACTCCGCCGAGGGAGATGGCCGTGTCGAGCGCCCTGCGCGCCGGCATGCCGCCGGATCCCATCTCTTCGACGAGGCTCCTGCCCATTATGTCGCGGAAGAACACCAGCCTGTGCCCGGAGTCGGTCTTCCGGTCGGCGACGGGCCTGGCCAGCCCCTGGAGGGAGGGCCACGCCACCGGCTGGGTGCCGGGTCCGGCAGGAGCCGCCTCGGCATAACACAGGCCGCCGCGCACCTCGACCCTTGCGAGCAGGTATCCGGGTTCCTCCAGGAGGACCTGGCGGACCTTCACCGCGGCGGAGAGGACTTCAGAAAGCATCTGACTCCGTGGAGTAGTTGGGTGCTTCCTTGGTGATCATCACGTCGTGGGCATGGCTCTCGCGCAACCCGGCCGAAGTGATCCTGACGAACCTCGCCCTTGCTGGGAGTTCGGGGAGGCTGGCGGCGCCGACATAGCCCATGCCCATGCTGTCGCCGGTGCTGTTTATGTCCATGACCATCTTGTCAGGTTCGGTCCAGTACGAGGTCATCTCGTACGGCATCCCCATGTAGGTTCCCTTGCTTTTCACGGTATATGCAGCGGTTTTCGCCTT